>CBFGTW010000014.1:0-49944 GCA_965651855.1 uncultured Verrucomicrobiales bacterium | reverse complement strand
GCGCGCTGCGTCACCGCATCCGCTACTTCACGGACGGCGCGGTGATTGGCAGCCGGCTTTTCGTCGACGAGGTGTTCCGCAGCTCGCGCGAGCGCTTCGGCCCGGAGCGCCGGAGCGGAGCCCGCAAGCTCCGCGGTCCGGCCGCCGCTTTGGCAGGTGAACTCTGGTCACTTCGGGACCTGCGGGTGGGCATCGGCCGCCCGGCTGAGCCTTGAAGCCGCCGCTCGCCGGGACGTCACGTGGTTTGTCACCACTTTTTGTAGGGCAGGAATTTGCCATTCATGGTGACGATCACCCGGTCGCCCTTCGGATCTTCTTGCTTGTCGACGCTCATGGTGAAGTCGATGGCGCTCATGATGCCGTCGCCGAACTTCTCATGGATGATCTCCTTCAGCGTCGGGCCATAGACGTAGATGATCTCGTAGAAGCGGTAGATCAGGGGATCGCGTTGCTGGTCGGGCCCGTCCACGCCTTTCATTGGGAACGCCGTCAGTGCCGCGGCGACTTCGTCCGGGACGTCGAGAAAAGCGCATAGGGCTTTCGCTTCACCGGAGGACAGGCTGTTCTGGCCGAGGCAGGCGGAGGTGACAAAAATCTCCGAGAGCCCCGCGGCGGCGGCGATTTCCGTCCAAGAGCAGCCTTTGGAAGCTTTGGCGGCGAGGAGTGTTTCGGTCATTTCGAGTTTAGTCATCATAGGTTCGTTTGGATTGGGTGGAGATAGGGATTCAGCCAGTTTTAAGGGCGGGGCCGAGGCCGGCGAGGGGAACGGATTCGTAGATGTCGCTGCGGTAGTGACGCGCGATGCACTCGTCGTGGAGACGCGCCTCGCGCGGGGGGACGAGCCCGTGGTGCTCGATTTCGCCGAGGACCCAGCGGGCTTTTTCCAGAGTGGGGCGGTTGGCGTCGAGGTCGTGGAAAACGATGGCGCGCGAGGCATTGGTGCGGCGGCCGCAGCCGAGTTCGAAGGGCCCGACGAGCGCTTGGGCGATCGTTCCGGATGGCAGGTCGAGGTATTCCGGCCGGCCCAACATCGCGGCCAGTTCGCGGCGGTTTCCGGGCTCGTCGCACCAAGCGGCGGATTGGCGCAGCGCGCACAGGATGGCGAGGTGGCAGTCCTCGCGCGTGTCGTGGAAGTCCTGCCGGACCATGAAGATCTTCTCCACGTGCATCGGGTCGAAGTCCGAGGTGAGTGTGGCGCACCAGCCAATCCCTTGGAGCAGGCCGACCGAACTCCATGGCTCGGCCACGCAATAACCGTCGAGGTGGCCGGCCTTGAGGCAGGCGTGGATTTGCGGAGGCGGGACGATGACCATATCGACGTCCACGTCGGGATCGATGCCGCCGCTCTGCAGCCACCGTCGCATGAGATAGTGCTGGGAGGAAAACTTGAGCACACCGGCGAAACGGAACCGCCTGCGGCCTTTCCACGCCCGGACGGCATTTCCAAGTGTGGCGGCGTCGCTCACGCCGAGTTCGCGGAGTTCGTTCGAGAGTGTGATGGCGTTGCCGTTGTGCGCCGTGACGAAGCCCGTCAGGCACTGGGCGCGGATGGTTCCCCAGCCGCAACCGAGTTCGAAGGGCATGCTCGCAGGCGCTTGGGCGGCGTGGAGTTCACCGTGGGCGATCTTTTCCCGAACCGTGGCCCAGCCCGGTTCGCGGCGCAGGATCACGTCCACGCCGTGGCGCTCGAACAGCCCCAGTTCGACAGCGGCGACGATCGGCGCGCAGTCGGTCATCGGCACGTAGCCGACCTCGACGACCGGCCGCCTGCGACCGCGCCGGAAACCCGGGTCTGGAGCGCCGCCGTGCATCACGCGGAAATGCGGGCGGGTTCCGGAGCCACGCGCGAGCGGCCGTGCGCGCCCTTGACGAGGAAGCGGAGGATGTGGGCGCGGATCTCCGGGTAACGCGGGTGGTCGATGAGCATCTCGCGCGTCCTGGGGCGGGGGATGTCGACTTCGATGATTTCCGCCAGTTCGGCGTCGGGGCCGTTCGACATCAGCGCGATCCGGTCCGAAAGCAGGATCGCCTCGTCCACGTCGTGAGTTACCATGAACACCGTACTTCCCGTGGCGGTCCACATGCGGATCAGCTCGTCCTGGATGGAGCCGCGGGTGAGCGCGTCGATCTGGGCGAACGGCTCGTCGAGCAGGAGGACTTTCGGGTTCACCGAGAACGCGCGGGCCAGGCCGACGCGCTGGCGCATGCCGCCGGAAAGCATGGCCGGGCGCTTGTTGGCCGCGGCGGTCAGGTTCATCAGCTCGAGATACTTCGCGGTGGTTTCCTCGATCTGGTGTTTCGACCAGCCGGGATTCGCCTGGCGGACGGCGAGGCGGATGTTGTCCCCCGCGGTTTTCCACGGCAGCAGGGCGAAGCTTTGGAACACCACCATCCGGTCGAGGCCGGGCGTGGTGACCTCCCTTCCTTCGAGAATGATGCCACCCTCGCTCGCGGAATCGAAGCCCGCCATGATGTTGAGCAGCGTGCTCTTGCCGCAGCCGGAGTGGCCAAGCATCGAGACGAACTCGCCCTTGCCGATGGAGAAGTCCAGGCCGGAGAACACCGTGTAGGTGTCGCCCGGTTTGGCCCCAGGCTCGATCGAAGGGAAACGCTTGCTGAGATGATCGACGTTGAGATAAGACATGAGATATCAGAATTCGGCGTAGTTGAACCGGCTGGCGAGCTTTGCGAGGACGAGGTCGAGTGTCAGGCCGACGACCCCGACGATCGCGATGGCGAAGATCACCCCGGCGATGTCGAGGTTGTTCCACTCGATCCAGCTGAGGTAACCGACGCCGAGATCTCCGAGCAGCATCTCGGCCGGGACGACGGCGACCAGGGCGCTGCCGAAGGAAATCCGGAGTCCCGCGAAGATGGCGGGGGCGGCGCCTGGCAGGATCACGCCGAAGAGCTTCCGCCAGACGCCGAGCTCGACCATGCTCGCGACCCGCAGGTAGTCGGGCTTGATGGTGGAGACGCCGAGCGCGGTGTTCGCCATCGTCGGCCAGAGGGACGCCATGAAGACGACGAGGATCGACGTCCAGAACGGGTCCTTCACCGTGTAGAGCAGCAGCGGCATCCATGCGAGAGGCGAGATCGGCTTGAGCGTTTGGATGAACGGGTTGAGCGCCGTGAACAGCGGCTTCGACAGGCCGATCAGCACGCCGAAGCCGACGGCGATGCCCGACGCGGCGAGGAAGCCGATGAGGAAACGGCGGATCGTGTAGAGCACCAGCCATCCGATGCCGTGGTCGTTCGTGCCCTTCTTGACGAACGCCTCTCCAAGTTCCTCGCGGGCCTTGTCGTAAACGGCGCCCGGGCCGGGGATGCCGGAGATTTTCTCCGGATTGTTGACGTAGTTCCCGGCGTCGTCCCGGAGGATGTCGCCATTGAACTCCATCAACATCAAATCTTCTTCCGAGTATCCGGCGGGATTGAACTCCGGTTGCCGGGTGGCCCCGTGCCAGAAGACCAGCAGGATGCCGAAAATCGCCAGTGTGAGGAGATACGGCCCGAAGGCGTCCTTGAAACGTCGGTTCATCGGGTGGAATGGCGGGCGAGCCGGCCGCATGGACCGGCGCGCCGTGTGTGTCAGACGCGGGTGATGGCGAAACTCTTGGCGTAACTCCCGGGATCAGCTGGATCGAACTTCTTGCCCATGATTTCGAACGAATCGAGTGACGGGAGTTTTTTCTCGTGGCCGAGCCCGGCGATCATGTCGGCGCACTCGCTCTCGAGATAAACCCGCTTGGCGATTGCGTCGTAGTCCACGTCCGGCTTCACCTGGCCCCAGCGGACCATCTGCGAGAGGATCCACTTCGCCATGGAGTGCCACGGGACGGGATCGAAATCGATCCGGTCCGGCGCCTTCTTGATGCCGCCGAGGCCGTCCGCGTACGTTCCGGTGAGCACCTGCTCGAGGACGATCGTCGGCTGGTTGAGGTAATTCGCCGGGGAAATGGCCTTGGCGATCTCCTTGCGGTTGGCGGGATCGGACGAGAAGTAGGTCGCGTCCACGATCGACTTGAAGAGCGCCTTGAACGTGTTCGGGTAGTTCTTGGTGAACTCTTCCGAGATGGCGAAGGCGCAGCACGGGTGGCCCGGCCAGATGTCCTTGGTCAGCTTGAAGAGGAAACCGACCTTTTCGTAAACCGCGCGTTGGTTGAAGGGGTCCGGCGCGAGATAGCCGTCGACGTTTCCGGCGCTGAGATTGGCGACCATTTCCGGCGGCGGCACCACCCGGATCTGCACGTCCTTGTCCGGGTCCACGCCGCCTTCGGCGAGGAAGTAGCGAAGCAGGTAGTTGTGCATGGAATAGTCGAAAGGCACGCAGAAGCGGAAGCCCTTCATGTCCGCCGCGGTCTTCACGTTCTTGTGCTTGTTCGCGAGCGTGATGGCCTGGCCGTTGATGTTCTCCACGGCCGGCATCAGGAAATTCATCGGATTCGAGCCCGCGCCGAGCGTGATGGAGAGTGGCATCGGGCTGAGCATGTGGGCGGCGTCGACGTCGCCGTTGATGGCCCAGTCGCGCACCATCGCCCAGCCGGAGGCCTTGCGGACGGTGGCGTTGAGGCCGTGCTTTTTGTAGAAGCCCATCGGCTCCGCCATGATGATCGGCGTCGCGCAGGTGATCGGGATGAAGCCGATCGACAGGTCCTTTTTCTCGATGCCCTTCACGGGTTCCTGCGCCCAGGCCTTCATCCGGTCGAGCGGGAAGATGCCGCCGACCAGCGAGACCGCGGCGGCCTTGCCGACGCGGCCGATGAACTGCCGTCGTTTCAAGTCGTTCGGGAAGATCGCGCGAAGCGCCGCCTCCTCGACGAGATGCGAGGCGACTTCTTCTTCCGAGCCTAGTTCCACTTCTGCGGCGCCGCTGCAAGTGCAGCCGCCGCCGTGGTGGCAGCCGGCGTGGCCGGTGGCGCCGAGATTCCTGAAGTCCGGTGCGAGGCGCCCGACGAATTCGCGGGTGGCGTCGTCCTGCGGCAAGGTGGTGGCGGGGCCGTGCAGGTGGCCGTTCGTGAGGTCGCTCTGCGGCGACCATGGATCGGGAGTGGTTCGTTTCATGATGTGCAGCCGTGTTCTGGGGTGGAGGCGGGAACCGACGGTGTGGAGGAGATCCGGCGCCCTGCCATGCTCGAACGAGCACCCGCGGTGCCAGCGGCCGGAGAACCGGGCGCAACCGCGGAAGAAAGATTCTCCACGAGCCGGTGAGATTTCCTCAACTGCCCGGCCGCGACCGGCGAATCGTCTTCAACGCAATGGCATCCGGACTGCTTTTCCCCGGAGATGGCGGATCCCTTCGATCTGCGTTCGCTGCGGATGTTCGTCCTCATCGCCCGGCACGGCGGGTTGCGACGGGCAGCGGACGAACTCGGGCTGACGCCATCCGCGCTCAGCCACCGCCTGCGTGCGCTCGAGGAGGATCTCGGATTCCCGCTTTTCGAGCGGACGCGGTCGAGCATGATCCTCACGCCGCCGGGCCGCGCGCTGCTCGGCGAGACGCGCGAGATCCTCGTGCGGCTCGACGAAACCGTGGGCCGCTTCCGCAGCGGGACGCGCTGGGGCGAGGTGCAGCTCCGTGTGGGTGTGACGGACACCGCGTGCCGCTATCTGCTTCCGAATGTCGTCCGCGAGTTCCGCGAGAGTTTTCCGGAGACTTCGCTGAAGATCGAGGTGGCTCCACCGGATGATCTGGTGGAGGGCGTCTGCCAAAGTCAGCTCGATGTCGGCATCGCTCCGCTTGGTCGCGACTATCCGGACCTCGACTGCACCGAACTCGGAACGGACGAGCTGGTCTTCGTCGTCCACCCGCTGCACGCGTGGACCGGGCTGGACCGGATCGGTGTCGAGGAAATCCAGCGCGAGAAGCTGATCCTGCCGAAGCCGGAACGCCCGCGCACGATTCGATCGAGGCGTACTATCTCAACGAGCGCGTGCCGCTCGACGCCTTCATCGAGCTGGATGACGAAGAATCGATGAAGCGGCTCGTGATGCTCGACATCGGCGTGGGGATCCTGCCGTTGTGGGTGGCGTCCCGCGAGATCGAGCGCGGCGCGCTCGAGGCGATCCCGCTCGGGGCGAAGCCCCTGCGGCGGCGCTGGGAAGTCTTCCGCCGGAAGGGGCGCGAGGCGGGCTTCGGCGCGACCTTGTTCATCGGCGTCTCGAAGTCGGTCTCGAAGGATCTCCTTCCGGGA
Organism: uncultured Verrucomicrobiales bacterium; assembly: GCA_965651855.1. Taxonomy (GTDB): domain Bacteria; phylum Verrucomicrobiota; class Verrucomicrobiia; order Verrucomicrobiales; family Akkermansiaceae; genus Luteolibacter. The sequence goes on along the minus strand of CBFGTW010000014.1, from coordinate 43,750 downwards.
ACCTCCCGCCGCGGGATGCGGGCGACTGCCTGAGGGCCTGCGGTGTCATTCGCGGCAGGTGGCGAGGAAGGCGACGAGATCGCGCAACTCCGCCGGGGACAGAATCGCCCCCATCGGCGGCATGGTGCTGACGGAGCCGTAGCCATCGGCGATCTTCGCCTGGGGATCGACGAGCGACTCGAGGAGGTGGCGACGCGGCTGCCGGCCGATGTCCCCGAGTGGTGGGCCGACGGTGCTGCCATCGGTCCCGAGCCGGTGGCAAGCAGTGCATTGGGCGGCGAGGTGGTTGTCGAAAATGTCGCGTCCACGGGCGGGATCGCCGCCTTCCAGTGCGGGCAGGTGCGGGCCGAGCGGGTCGTCCTTCGCGAGCGTCTCGCGGAGGCGTTCGGCTTCCCCCGCGAGTTCGGGCAGCAGCTCGGCGGCCTCGAGCAGGTCGAGCTGGATTTCCGGGGTGGCGCGGGCGTTTTCCAGCAGCTCGCGGAGGATGGGAACCGCCTCGGAATCGCCGTCGGCGGCGAGCAGCCGGATCGCCGTCTGCCGTTCCGGCAGATGCTCCCCGGCGCCGGCGGTGAGTCGCAGGTAATCGGCGCGGCGGGCCGGGGGCAGCGCGTCCGCCGCGGCCATCCGGATCTGCGGGGAATCGTCCGCCAGCAGGGCGACGGCGGTGGTTTCGAATTCAGGGGCCCCGGTCGCACGCAGCGAGCCGAGCGCCTGCACGCGGCGCTCTTCCGGAAGATCGCCGTCCGTTGCCGCCGCCGCCAGCTGCGTGGGATTCATCTCGATTTCCAAGGCGTCGGCGACGGCGGCCGCGGCCGCCGAGATGTTTGGATCGGCGTGCTGGCGGAGTTCGTCGGCGATCGAGGCGAATGCAGAGCGAGCCAACCCGCGATCCGCCGGTGCGCAGGGGCGGAAGCGGCCGTCCACGGGATCGAGCGCGATTTTCTCCGGCCAGGAAACCAGCGCCCGGAGTGCCGCGAGTCGGAGTTCCTTCGGACGGGACTCATCGGCGGCGAAGCGGCTGAGGCGGGCCGCCGAGGCGGAGTCGGCCAAGCGGCGGTTCGTGTGGATCGAGCGCAGGATGGCCGGGCGGCGGGCGTCCGGACTCTCCTCGAGCAGGGCCGCCAGCGCGGGCGCGGCGGATTCGATACTACGGTCGTCGTAGATCGCGCGCGCCGCTTCGCAGGCCACCGCGGGATCCCCGTCCCCGAGAAGCCGCGCCACCGCGGGATCGCCGGTGCGGCGGCAGACGACGGCGGCGACGAGCCGCACGGCCGGCGACTCGTGGGCGAGGGCCTGTCCCAGCGCCTCCCGCTCCATGCCCGCGAGCGCGACCACGGTGGCGTGACGGAGCCGCGCGTCGTCCGGCGACGAAGCGGCCATTGCGAGGACGGGGTCCAGCGCCTCCGTCATGCCCAGCCGCCCCACCGCCATGGCGGCGTGGTAGCGGACGACGAGCGACGGATCCGCCAGCAAAGGGATCAGCCCGGGCACCGGCGCGGCAGCCGATTCGCCGGCCCATTTCGCCGCTTGGGCGCGGGTTCGCTCCGGTCCGGCCGCAGCCAAGCGCGCGAACAGATCCGGGGAAAATCGCCCGGCCCGGGCGAGGCCCCAGAGGGCGTGGGTGCAGGCGAGCGGGTGGGCTTCCCCCCACTCCGCCGCCGCCTTTTCCAGAAGCTCCGGACCGCGCGGCCGGCGGGCGAGTTCCAGGTGGGCGTCGCTGCGGATGCGTTGGTCCGGGTGCTTCAGCCGGCCGAGAAGTCCCGCATCGTCCGCGCCGGCCGGGTCTTCGCGCAACAGCCGGGCTACCTCGCGTCGGAGCGAGTTTCCGGCGGATTCGGGATCGTCCAGTTTCCAGACCGCACCCTTGTCGTTCAGGGCGTAATCGCCCGCCCCGTCGGCCAGATAAAGCGCGCCGTCCGGCCCGAACGCGCAGCCGACATACGCCGGCCCCTTGTCCGCGATGTGGCTGTCCACCATCCGGAACGACGCGCCGTCCGGCTCGACCTTGAACGAGTACACGACCCCGGCGGGGAAGGCGGTCATGAAGAACGCGCCGCGGTAGCGCTCCCCGAGCGCCGTTCCCGGATCGCGGGCGAATCCGGCGGGCCCGTCGTGATAACTGCAAACGGCGGGTGTTAGATAAGCCGGCTGGTCCGGGCCCTCCGGCACGCTGAGCGACTCCGCCATCCACGGATTGTAGCCGGAGCCACGGTACTGGTAGTACTTCCGCCAACCGGAATCCGAGCCCTCGGCGATGTGGAGGAAGCGCTCCTTCTCACCGGGAGCGTCCGAATCGTTGTCCACGCCGAAGATGTTTCCCCAGTCGTCGAAGGCGATCTGCTGGACGTTCCGCAGCCCGCGGGCGACGACTTCATAGTTGGTGCCATCCGGCTCGCAGCGCATCAGGAGCCCGGTGAGGAGGTCTTCGTGGAGCTCGCCTTCCTTGCTCACGACCGCCGCCGCCTTGTCGCCGATCGTCCAGTAGATCCGGCCGTCGGGACCGAGCGTCACGCCATGCATGTCGTGGCCGGCGTAGGCGATGTGGACGCCGAATCCGGTGAGCAGCGCCTCGCGTTGATCCGCGCGGCCGTCACCATTGGTGTCCCGGAGTTTCCACAGGTCCGGCACGATGGTGGCGTAAACATCGCCGCGCCAGGCGAAGACACCCGCCGCGACGCCGGTCGCCGGTGTGGCGAAGCCGTCGGCGAAGACGGTGGACGTATCGGCCTTGCCATCGCCATCCGTGTCCACTAGCCGGTGGATCTTTTCCGAGATCGCCGTGAGATCGCGGAAATCGGCGACGCCATCGCCGTTGAGATCGCGCAGGCCGTTCGACGCGTGGTCTTCGCCCGGGGGCAGCGACTTTTCATAGAACGCGACGCGCTCGGCCACGCTGCGGTGGCCGAGGGTTTCCGGGATCCAGCCGCGGAAATCGCGGATGTCGAGATCGCCGGCTTTGCGGCGCGCGGTCTCGGCGACGTAGATCGTGCCATCCACGTCCACGGTGACGGCCACGGGGTTTTTCAACATCGGCTCGCGGGCGACAAGCGTCCGCGCGAGGCCTGTCGGCGGTGCGGCTTCTTCGGCCTGCACGGCCGGGTGCAGCGCCGCGACGAGGGCGCTGCACCGGATGAGGGAAGAGCGGGTCATACGTCCGGAACAGCAGGCGGCGCTCGAGCCCGCGCGTCAATCCCGTGGAAGGGTGGGTTACTTCTCTTCGAGCGGGTGTTCCTCGAGCAGTTCGGCGGTGTTGTAGAATCCTTGTTGGTCCTTCGTGGCGGAGCGGACCTTGGCCACTTGCTCGGCGGAAACCGCCGGCGCGCGGTTGCCGAAGTGGTTGCGGACGTAGGTCAAAACCGCCGCGGTTTCCTCGTCGTCGAGCAAGCCGCCGAAGGGGGTCATCGGGACTTGGCCGTCGTACGACTTGCCGTTGACCTCAAGAGGACCCATCAGGCCGTGCAGCGTCAGTTTCACGAGGCGGTCGGCATCGCCCGTGACCCACGGGCTGCCGGCGAGCGGCGGCCACGCGGGTTCGAGGCCGGCGCCATCCGGTTGATGACAGGTCGCGCAGTGGCCCTCGCGGAAATAAACTTCATGTCCGGCGAGGAACTGCTTTTTCTCGTTCTCCGTCAGATGAGCGGGCGCGGGCGGGGCGGGATGCTCGTCGACCACCTCGTCCGGCACGCCGGCCAAACGGTCGGCCGCGGTCTTGGCGGCGTTGCGGCTCCAGTCGTCGAGCGGCTGGTTCGAGGCGATCGAGACGATCCGCTTGCCCGCGGCGTTGTCGAGCCACGAGCCGGCAATGATCGCCTCGAGACGGACGCGGCCGTGCGGATCGGCGGCGGCTTGTTCGAGCAATTTGGCGTGGTCGGCGATGCGATGGGTGTTGTAGCGCAGGACGCGCACCGCGGCGGCGCGGACGTGGAAATCACCGGAATGAAGGAGCTGGCGCAGCAGGCTTTCGTCCGTGCGGTTGAGGCCCCAAGTGGTCCAGAGCGCTTCGAGCCGGTGGTGGTCGACGCGCGGATCGGCGGGATCGAGTTTGGCAAGCCACGCTTCGATGGCGGGCAGGACTTTTTCCGGCGGGTGGGCGCGCAGTTCGCGCCGCGAGCGGTAGCGGCTGCGGAACTCGGGGAGCTTGAGGTTTTCCAGCAGCAGCGGGATCGGCGCCCCGGCGACCTGTGCGGGCTCGACGAGCGGCCGCGAAGGATAGGTGATCCGGTAGATGCGGCCGTGCACGTGGTCGCGCAGCGGGTCGCGCGCGTTGTGCTGCATGTGGCCGATGAGGACGTTGTGCCAATCGATGACATACAGCGAGCCGTCCGGGGCGAACTCCATGTCCACCGGGCGGAAGTTCCCGTCGGACGAGCGCAGCAGATCCTGGCGGAAGGCGGTCTTGTAGCCGGTGCCGTCGTCCACGATCGAGTGCTGCTTGATGCCGAGGAAGCCGATGGCGTTGCCGAGCAGGATGTCGCCCTGGACTTCATCCGGGAAATGGCGCGACGAGACGAACTCGAGCCCGGAGGTCGGGCGGACGTGGTGGCCCTGCGGGATCAGGTCGGGTGTGCCGGGCGTCTTGCTGCCGTAGGTCGGCTTCACGGAGGCCGGCAGCATCCAGTTCAGGCCCGGGCTGGAAGTGTGCAGGAAAAAGTCCTGGCCCCAGTCGTCGAAGGCGATGCCCCACGGGTTCGGGACATGGAGCTGGGCGGTGCGCTCGAGGTGCGTGCGTTGCGGATCGAAGCGGTAAAACCCGCCGTCCACGCCGCGGACTGGGCCGTAGGGCGTCTCGACGTTCGAGTGGAGGAAGACGCCCTCGCCCATCATGAAGGCTCCGGAGGGATCGGCGGCGAAGGCGCTGATCGCGTGGTGCGTGTCATGGGTGTCGAAGCCGGTGAGCACGACTTCCCGCGAGTCCGCGTGGTCGTCGCCGTCGGTGTCGCGCAGGAGGACGAGGTGCGGTTCCTGGGACACGTAGACGCCTTCCGGGGCGAACTCGAAGCCGATCGGCAGGTGGAGCTTGTCCGCGAAGACGGTCTCCTTGTCGGCGCGGCCGTCGCCGTTCGTGTCTTCGTAGATGAGGATTTTGTCGTCCGGCAGCGGATCGCCCGGGCGGTAGTGCGGGTAGGTTGGCATCGTCGCCACCCACAGCCGGCCTTTGTTGTCGAATGACAACTGCATCGGGTTCGCGAGGTTCGGAAATTCCTTCTCGGAGGCGAAAAGCTCGACCTTGTAGCCCTCGGGAACCGTCAGGCTCTTGATGGCGTCGCGGCCGTAGAGATAGGCCGGTTTCCGTCCGTCCGGCAGGTTGTAATTGGTCTTCACATCCGGGAGATCCGGCGTCGCCCGGTCCGCGGTTTCCGTGTCGAACGAGCGGCCGTTGGCGGCGGCCCAGACCGCTTGGTCGCGGACTTCGGTGAGGGCGCGGACCTTTTCAAATTCCGCGGGATAATTGTCCGGGCCGAACGGCTCGTAGCGCCGGCCGTGGGCGTGGACGCCGTTGAGCATCCGGTAGTCGTTGAACCAAAACCAGTTCTTGTCCTGGACGGCGGCGAGAACTTCGGGGCCCTTGCCGCGGGCGGACCGCGGGCCGGTGCCGTAGAGCGCGTCGGAAATCATCAGCCCGAGCTGGCGGTAGCCGCCGTCGGTGGGCAGGAAGCCGTTGCGGGTGACCGGCTCGTCGCGCTTCTGATAAAGCTCGAGGGTCGGCGTGAAGAGATCGATGAAGCCGACCTCATGCTTTTCGGCGACCTCGCGCATGGCCTCCGTGTAGAGGGCGAGGTTGGCGTTCTCCTGCTTGCCGTCCGGCAGGTCGCGATGCGCGGACAGATCTTCGTAGGCAATGGGCGAGACGAGGACGAGTCGTGGCGCGCTGTCACCATTGTACTTTTGTGCCAGCGTGTGGCTGACGAAGGCGCCCAGCTCGCCGCGAAAATTCTCCAGGCCGTCGGGGCCGTCGAACGATTCGTTGTAACCGAAAAACGCGAGGATGGTGTCCGTCTCCAACTTCGTCAGCCATTCGTCGGGGCTGGCGTAGTGGCCGTCGCCGGCGTGGGCGGGGTGTTGCGGGTGGAACTTGTCCGCTCCGGGAAACGCCCACTGCGAGCGCCGCGACGGGTGCGGGCGGAAGCCGGGCGTGTCCCCGGGGTGGCAGAGGTTCCGGATGACGAGGTTCTTGTCCGGAAAGCGCAGGTGGAGGTCGGCCTCCAGATAGGGATGGTCGAGCATGCGCTCGCCGAGGCCGTTGCCCAGGAGGACGATGTTTTCGTCCCGGGCCGGCGGCCCGAGCAGCGGCTCGGCGGATAATCGCAGGATCAGGAAACAGCAGACGAACAGGGAACGTTTCATTGGTTTCGGTCGGTCGGAAATACGGGGTGGGGGAACGGCATGTTGCGGTGCTTTCCAGAGATAGCTGCGACGCTCACCCGAGCACCCGGCCAACCGGGGTGCGCAGGGCGAAAGCGACCGGCAGCACGCTGAAGAGAGCCCCGAGGCCGAGCCACCGGAGGTGGAGCCAGACCTCGTGCCATTCGTAGGGGTCGAGGACCGCCAAGTCCAGCAGTCCGTTCTCGATGCCGGCGCGGGAAAACACCGCGGGGTGGGCGGCGACCGCGGCGCCGCGCGCCAAGATGGCCGCAAGGGCGACGACGATGGCCGCTTCGAGAAGATAGCGCCCGACCAGCAGGGTTGGCGGTGCGCCGAAGCTGCGCAGCAGCGCCACGATGTAGCGGTTCTGCCGGTATTCGAGGATGGCGATCGAGCCGAACACGAGGGCCACCGCCAAGCCGCCGAAGGCGCCGAAGCCGCCCTGCCAGCGGCGCTGCGCGGTACGCAGCTCGTCGAGCTGGGCGAGCAATTCCTCCGGGCTGGTGAGCTGGACGTTCCGCAGGCTCTCGAGACGGAGGAGGTTCCGCAAGCCGGCGGCGATCGACGGCAGGGGCGCGGCGTCGTTTCCGAGAAACACCAGCAGCTCGAGGTAACCGCGGCCGAGCCACGGCTCCGCCAGCGATTCCGGCATGAGCAGGACTCGGCCGGCTCCGAGCGCGGCCAGCCAGCCGGGTGGCGATGCCGTGACGGCATCGATCACCACGCCGTCCACCTCGAGCCGCACGGGCATCGCCGGCGGAATCTCGTCGGTCAGGACATAGGCCTGCCGGTTGCCGAGATGCGCCAACGCCGGAGCCAGCGCCGGCAACATGGAATCCGCGTAGGCGGCCACCCCGCACGACCGGCCGGCGTCGTCTTCCGCCATCACGCCGAGTTGTTTCACGGCAAGCAGTTCGCCGTGGCCCCGCAGCGGCGAGAGCACCGTCGCCAGATCGGAAACGCCGGATTCCACATCCGTGAACGTCACCGAGCGGCTCAGCATCAAGGTGCGGACGCCCAAACGGTCGATCTTCTGCTCGATCGATCGCGCGGAGAGCGTGAAGCCCGCGTGGATCGCCAGCATCAGGAGCCCGAGGAGAAAGGCGACGAGCAGGCGCGAGAGCAGCCCGCCCGGCGTCTCAAGCCAGCGCTTCCAGATGTCTTTCCACAGGTAGAAAGCGATTAAAATCCAGGCTTTCATGGTTCACGGCCTCGAGCCGGTGGTCGTGGGTGGCGACGAGGCAGACGCAGGTTTCCGGGAGGTGGTTCCGGAGCAGGTTGAGGATCACGCGGCAGTTCAGGTCGTCGAGGCCGGAGGTCGGCTCGTCCAGCAGGAACACGCGGGGTTCCTTGATCAGCGCGCGGGCGATGGCGGCGCGTTGTTGTTGGCCGCCGGAGAGCGAGGAAGGCATGCGGCCGGCGAGGTGCTCGATGCCGAGCAGCGCGAGCTGGCGGTCGATGCGCTCGCGGGCGACGCGGCGCGGCAGGCCGGCGAGGGCGGCGACCAGTTCCAGGTTCCGCCGCACGCTGGCGAGCGGGAGGAGGTTGAGTTGTTGGAAAACGAAGCCGAGCGCCTCCCGCTGGTATTTCCGCGAGCGCGGTGAGCCGCCGCCGGGGACGGCGATGCGCCCGCCGGAGAGTTTCAGATAACCGGCGGCGAGCTTCAGCAGTGTGGATTTCCCGCAGCCGGAGAATCCTTTCACCAAGGTGACGCCCGGCGGGAAGAGATGCGAAAACCGATCCAGCACCGGCTCGCCGCCGTAGCCGAAGGTGACGTCCTCGCAGACGAGATCGTCCTTGGCGTCACGGCTCATGGCGCGGTCCCTCCGGATCCTGGCGCACGAGCGCGATCTCGCTTTGCCCGATCGTGTGGGCGCGCCATCCGGGCACCGCCTTCGGGATCGCCTCCACCCATCCGTGTTTCTGGAAAACCTCCGGAGCGGCCAGCACGAGATCCATTTTCGGCACCAGCCGCGCCTCGCGATCCAATCCGCCGAAGAACTCCGCCATCACCGTGCCGCCGAGGAGCGGACGGGCGAAATCCGCGTCCTTCGCATGGAATTGGAAATCGTAGACCAGCTCCTCGCGACCCGAGACTTCTTCGGTGGTGCGGGTGACATAACTCGCCTCGAGCGGGCGGGATATGCCGGACGCGCGGAATTGCAACACGAGAGACTCCGCCGGCAGCACGCGCCAATCGACGCGCCGCATGACCATCCGCGCCCGCAACCGGCCGTAATCCATGATGGTGGCGATCTCCTGGCCGGCTTCCACCGGCAGGCCGTTCTCGCGGTGGCCTTCCGGCAGGCCGACGAGCCACTGGACCTCGCCGGGAAACGACATTTTCAGTCGGCTTTCGCGCTCGCGGCGTTCGAATTCCAGTTCCTGCTGGCGGAGCTTCAACTCGAGAGCCCGCAGTTCCAGCTCCGCCTGGCGCTCGCTCCCGACGAATCCGAGCGCGATCCGCATCGACTCGATCTGGCCGTCGAGCCGTTCGCGCATCAGCCTCACCGACTCGTCCGCTCCGCCGGCGTCTTGGTTTTCCTCCTGGAGGTACAACTCCGCCAGTTCCGGCTCGCGCAGGATCTTGTCGAGCATGTCGCGCTGGCGTTCCAGGTCGTTGAGCCGGTTCTCGAGCTGCACGCGGGCCTCGGACTGCTCGAGGAGAAACCCGGGCTTCTCCTTTTCCTCGAGCAGTGCCGCGGCGATCCGGAGCGCCTCGCGTTCCAGTTCCAGCCGGTCCGGCTCGAACTCCGCCCAGACCGTGCCTTCCTCGAGTCGTTCGCGCCGCTCGCCCGCGGTCACGTGCAGCCGCCCGGTCATCGGCGCCTTCACCTTGAAAAACCGCGCCGGCTGCACGCGCACCGGCACCGATCCCAGATGAATCCGCTCCGTCGCCGGATAATCCAGCGGATCGACCGCGTCCGCCGCCGCGATCCCGGACGCGATACTGAAGATGAGGAGAAGCCGTTTCATCTAAGGAAGGAAGAGGCGAACCACGGAATACCCTGAATACACTGAAACCAATTCCTTGGAGGTTCGGTGCAAGTCATCGGTGGGGTTTCCTGTTTTCAATTTGAAATCTATTTCCGTGTGTTCCGTGGTTGACCAAAGATCATCGAGTCTCCGGCTCGCGCCATTTCGGGCGGTTCCACTTCCGTTCGTCCATCAGCCAGAACATGCCTTGGAGTTGGGAACGCTCGAGCAGGAGGGCGGCCCGCCGTTGGTCGAGGGCGAGCAGGCGCTCGAGCTGGTCGCGGTTGCGCGCCGGATCCAGGCTGCGGTCGAGTCCACGCATCGCCTCGAGGCGCAGCTCGGTCAGGCGGAGCTGCTTTTGGTTCATCTCGAGCGCGCGGCGGGCGATGAGCAGGTTTTGGATCGTCTGTGTGTTCTGCTCGGCCAGTCGCTCGCGCAGGACCGCCACCTGTCGGCGCGTCTCGCGGAGCTGCGCGCCGATCTGGCCGCGCGTGTCGAGGCTGACGCTGCTGGAAAGGTTGAGAAGCACTTGGTCGATATCCCAGTCGATCGACCGGCCGCCGGCAACTTGATAGATCGGCGGGCTGCTGAGATTCACGGAAATGTCCGGCCAATACCGCAGCTTCACGCCCAGTTCGGCCAGCCGCGCGCCTTCCAGCTCCACCGCCTGGAGCTGGCGGAAGAGCACGCCGGTGCGGCGCGTGTCCTTCAGGTCGAGCGGCGAGGAAAGGTAATCGTGCTGCGGCAGCGTCGAGGGATCGAGCCGCCAGTCGCGCGCCGAGCTGCCAAGCAGGCGTGCGATTTCCGTCTGCATCGCCTGACGTTCGCGCTGGAGCGACCACCGCAGGCTCTCGCGTTCGAGGGTGGCGGGATTGGCGTCGAGCCCGATCTCGGCGATGCCGGGAGTCTGCCAGCGCATCGAAGCGAGCAGGTTCCGCTCGCGTTGGGCGAAGACTTCCTCGCGGAGGAACAACTCGTGGAGCTGGATCGTCAGCTCGCGTTGTTTCAATTCGTGCGCCCAACGCGCGCGGATCAGTTCCAGGCAGGCGCTGTAATATCTCGTCCGGTGCTGGACGAGGCCGGGAACGTTGAGAAAGCCGTAGAGCGAAAGCGCCACATCGCGCTCGCTGAGCGAACTCAGGTCGGTGAGCGCGTGGTTCAGCGTCGTGGAAATCGCCGCGCCGGGCAGCAGGTCGCGGAAGGTCTGCCGCACCCGGTCCTCCGCGCTGGCGATGGCGTTCGCGGAGCTGCGGAGATCGAGGTTCCGCTCGTGCTGGAGGGCGAGCGCGCGGTCCCAGGTCAGCCGCTGGCCGGGCAGCGATTGGAGGCGGTCCACTTCGGCCGCGAAGCCCGTCTCGAGCCGCTCGGCCTGCCGGTCCACGTTTCGGAACGGACTCGCGCACGAAGTGGCGAGCAGTGCCAGCACGGCGCAGGCGGACGTTCGGGCCGAAAGATGCATCGCAGACGAAAAAGAAGCGCTCCCCGAAGAGCCATCCCCGGGGAGCGCGCGTCAAGGCATGTCCCGATTCAGTTGGTGAATCCGTAGGTGATCTGGCTGGTGCCGCGGCGGAACGAAACGGTCGCGCCGATCGGCTGGTTGGTCGTCGGGTTCAGCGTGAGGCTGCCACCGTTGGTGTCGCCGGTGATGCCGATCGCCTGGACATAGGTGGTCCCGCCGGTGATCGAAGCCACGAACGGAATGCTGAGCGAGGTGCCGCCGACCACGAGGTTGCCCGCGGCGTTCACCGTGAAGGTCACCTGCTGGCCGTTGTTGAACGTCGGCACGCCGCTCGGCGCCGGGGTTCCCGGAGGCATCGTGCTGCTGTGGGTCATCGTCAGCGTCACGCTGGTCCCGGCCGGAAGATTGCCGTCCGCCTTCAGCGTGATCGATCCGCCACCGGTGTTTCCGCCGCCTCCATTGCCGCCGCCGGTGACGTTGTATTGGCCATAGAACGGGTTGCCGCCGGAGCCGGCGACGTTGATCTCATTGAGCGTTCCGCCGGAAGTCTGGGAAACGGCGTACCATAGGTTGCCGTCCTTGAAGATCCACTCGTGGGTGTTGCCGTTGAGGAAGACGGGATTCGTCAGGGTCTTGCCGGCGAATGCCAGCGAGCTGGCGCCGATGACGAAGGTCTCGGTATTGCCGTCGGCGATCCCCGAGCCGCTCGGCCCAAGGAGGTCGAAGGTCATGTTGTAGGTTCCCTGGACGCCCGCGGGCAGTGCCGTCGCCGGCTGCTCGCCCGCGCCACCGCCGCCACCGGTGTTTGGTGCAGGAGCCTGGGCGAGGGTACCGTTGGTGACGGTCGCGTTGAAGGCCGCGCCGTTGTAGGTGGCGCGGAAGGCGGTGACGTTGCCGGACTGGATGGTGAAGTTGGAAAGCGTGAGCTGGAGCGTGTCCAGCGGAGCGGGAAATTGCAGGCTGAGCGTGCCGGTGGTGAAGTCCCCGGACGGCGCGTAGGTGAAGGTCCCGGCCACCGCGGAAGCCGCCGCGGGGAAGGCGCCGGTGGTGTCGTCGTTCTCGTAGGTGACGTTTCCTCCGGCTTGGAAAGTGAGCGTCGGATTCACCTCGATTGTCACGCCGGCGAACGCCGCGGCATCGGCCGGACCTCGCGCCGCGGCTCCTCCGCCACCGCCACCGCCGCCGCCATTGCATCCGGTCAAGATCGCGACGGCCAAAGCGGCCGCGCCCAACATGGTTCCTCTCATCGCGTTTTTCATGATGTCTCTGGGGAAAGACACCGGAGGACATCCGGCATCCGGAGCATCAGAAAACCCCGTGGGGCGAAGGGGCACACTCCTCTGTTCAGGGGATATTTGCAGCGGGGAGAGGCAGGGCCGCCGCGGCAAAAAAAAACGGCCGCCGGTCCGGACTGGACCGACTGCCGCTTCGCAACCAAGCGGTCAATCACCTGTTTCGGCCGCTTCCGTGAAGGAGCCGTAGAACGGGGTGCCGTTGGGGCCGGTGACGTTGATTTCGTTGAAATTCCCGCCCGAGTCCGACGAGAGGGCATACTCGAGACTTCCGCTGGTGAAGATCCATTCGCTGGTGCTGTCGCCACGGAATACGGGATCGCTCAGTTCGAGGCTGCCCGCGGTCAGTGTGGATTCGCCGATGGTGAAGTCCTGCGACGAGCCGGCCGGGATATTCGAGCCGGCGGCGGATTCCGTGAACACGAGAGTGCGGGAGCCCCGCAGAGCCTCGGGAATTGCCGACGCCGGCTGATCCGTGGACGGATTGCTGTCATTCGGCTCCGGAGCGGAGGCCAGCGTGCCGTTGGTCACCGTGGCGTTGAACGGCGTGCCTTCGAACGTGGCGCGGAAGGCGGTCACATTGCCGCTCTGGACGGTGAAGTTGGACAAGGTGAGGGCCATCGTGCTGATCGCTGGCGTCCCGATCGCCGGGGTGAACGTCAAGGTCAGCGTGCCGGTGGTGAAGTCGGCTGATGGCGAATAGGTGTAGGTGCCCGGCGCGTTGGTCGCGACCGGGAAGGCGTTCGAGGATTCGCTGTTGGTGTATTCGAGCGTCCCGCCCGCGAGAAACTTCAGTGTCGGGTTGATGGTGATCGTCGTGCCCGAGAAGGCCGCGGCGTTCGCCGGCCCCCGTGCTGCGGCCGATCCGCCGCCGCCACTGCCGCTGCCGCCGCATCCCGTGAGCATGGCCAAGCCGAACGCGACGGCTCCCGACATTAAAAATCCAACTCGTTTTTTCATTTCCATCGTGTTTTGGCTGCCGGGCGCGGTGCGAAGCATCGTCTTCGGACAGGAGACGCCACGTCTATCCGGCCTGGTTCGGTTTGCCTAGAATCATCTTCGCGGAAACATGTCAGAAATCCGCGGAGCCGTCGGACCCTGCGGCGGAAAATCCGTTGCGGCCGGAGGACGCGCCCCTCATCGTCCGCCCGCATGCCGCGCCCGCCGAAAAAGTTCGTCCCGCACCCGTTCGCCTACCACGAGGAGATCGAGCTGCGGATCGACTCGCTGACAAACCTCGGCGCCGGCGTCGGCCGGATCGACGGCTGGGTGGTCTTCGTCCCCTTCGCCTTGCCCGGCGAGCGGGTGAAGGCGCGGGTTTTCCGCAACGACAAGAATTTCTCCCAGGCCGACCTCGTGGAGGTGCTCGAACCGTCGCCGGATCGCGTCGAGCCCGGCTGCCCGATCTTCGGCACCTGCGGCGGCTGCCAGTACCAGCACCTCGCCTACCCGAAGCAGCTCGACTGGAAAACGCGCCAGGTCGGCGAGCTGCTCAAGCACATGGCCGGCACCGAGTTTCCGGTGAACCCCTGCCTCTCCTCCCACCAGATCTGGAACTACCGCTCGAAGATCACGCCGCATTTCGACCGGCCGCGCGACGGCGAGATCGGTCCGATCGGCTTCCTCGCCTTCGGCCGGCGCTCGCTGGTGGACGTCCCGCAATGCCCGATCGCGATGGATGAAATCAACGCCGCGCTCCCGGAAATCCGCGCCGACATCCGCTCGCGCGCCGCCACTTTCCGCCGCGGGGCGACCATCCTGCTGCGTGCGACCGAGGGTCGCGTCGAGACGGATCCGAACGCGGTGGCCACCGAACACGTCGGCCCGCTGAAGTTCCAGTTCCTGGCCGGCGATTTCTTCCAGAACAACCCGTTCATCCTGCCGGCCTTCACCGGCTACGTCGCGGACCAGGCGTCCGCGGGCGGCGCGAAATTTCTCGTCGACGCCTACTGCGGCTCGGGCCTCTTCGCGCTGAGCTTGGCCGGGAATTTCGAGCAGGTGAGCGGCGTGGAAGTTTCCGAAACCTCCGTGCAGTGGGCGCGGAAAAACGCCGAGGCGAACAGCATCACGAACGCCAAGTTTCTCAATGCCTCGGCCGAAGCGATCTTCGAGAAAGTCGAGTTCCCGCCGCAGGAGACGGCCGTCGTGATCGACCCGCCGCGCAAGGGCTGCACGCCGGAGTTCCTCGACCAGCTCACCGCCTTCGGCCCGCGCCGCGTCGTTTATGTCTCCTGCGATCCCGCTACCCAGGTGCGCGATCTCAAGCAGCTCCACGCCGCCGGCTACCAGCTGATCGACGTCCAGCCCTTCGACCTCTTCCCGCACACCCGCCACCTCGAGTGCGTGATGACGCTGGAGAACATCGAATGTTGAGCGTCGAACGGAAGATACTTCAACGTTCGATGTTGGACGTTCGACGTTCGATGTTCCGCACCACCGCCTTCATCTCGTCTTCGCGTTCCTCCAGCTTTTCCACCAGCTTGAGCTGGGTGCGGCAGCGGTCGAGGTTGTGGCCGGGGCGGTGGGTTTTGAAATAGATGTCTCCTTCGAGATAGTCCGTGAGGAAGCGCATCGCCAGCTCGAGGGTGATGACTTTTCCGGAGACGGCGAGGCAGGCGATCTCGGCTTCGGTGAGGGATTTGCCGGCGGCGTCGAGGTAGCCTTCCACCAACGCCTCGAACATCGGCATCTGCATGTCCACTTTCGAGAGGTCGCGCTCGTCCTCGCCGGCCGGGCTGGTGGCGGTGCGCACGAGATCGCCGAAGTCGTAGAGCGAAAGCCCGGGCATCACGGTGTCGAGGTCGATGACGCAGACCGCCTCGTCCGTCGCGGCGTCGATCATGACGTTGTTGATCTTCGTGTCGTTGTGGGTGACGCGCTGCGGCAGCTCGCCGGTCGCCGCCATTTTCAGGAAAAGATCCGCCACCGCCTCGCGCTCGCGGATGAAGGAAAAGTCCGCCTTCACGCCGCCGAGCCGCCCGCAGGGGTCGTCCGCCGCGACTTGCAGCAGCCGCTCGAAGCGCTTCCGCGTGTGGTGGAACTCGGGGATCGTCTCGATGATGTCGGCGGGATCGAGATCGCTCACGAGATCCTGGAACGCGCCGAAGGCGTGCGCGGCCTGGTAGGCTTGGCGGGTGTTTTCGACCACGTCATAGGTCACGCAGCCTTCGATGTGGTTGTAGCACCGCCAGACGCCGCCGTCCGAGTCCTCGACCCAGAACCGGCCGTCGCGCGCGGGGAAGAGATTCAGCGTCTGGCCGCCGGCGTCTTTTTTGACCCGCATCACCTTGGCGTTGATGTGGCGGGTGACGCGCTCGACGTTCCGCATCACCGCCAGCGGGTCCTTGAAGACATGCCGGTTGATCGATTGGAAGATGTACCGGAGGATCGATCCGTCCGGGTTCCGGTAGCTGACGCGGAAGGTCGAATTGATGTGGCCGCTGTTGATCCGCTCGCCGGACAGGAACTCGCCCTGGATGGCGAAGCGGCCGCCGATCGCCGCCATCCGCTCTTGCTCGGGAGCGGACACGGGCGCGGTGCGGGTGGACGGTGGCGTCATCGTGGCGGCGAGCCTAGAAAGCCCCGCCCGCCGCCGGCAAACTTGAAACGCGCGCCGTCCCGGAATACCCCGCCGGCATGATCCAGCGCACGCGCTTCCGTTTTCCCGGCACGGCCGGCGATGTCGCGCGCCTGGAAAGCCTGCTCCGCGACGCGCTCGTCGCCGCGGATTTTTCGGCACCGGGGCCGCTCGCCGTGCTGAACCTCGCCTGCGGCCGCGGGGACGAAACCGGTGCCCTGGCCGCCGCGCTCGCCCCCCGGCGGATCGCGTTTTACCTCGGCATCGACCTCCGGCCGGAAGCCGTCGCCGAGGCCGGCGCGCGCTGGGACTTGCCGGACGGGACGATCGAGTTCCGGGCCGGCGACGCCTCCGCCACGCACCGGATGCGCGAGCTGCCGGCCTTCGATTTCATCTTCATCCGCCACCAGAACTACTGGCACGAACCGAAGGTCTGGGACCGGCTGCTGCGCAATGCGCTCGAAGCCCTGAAACCCGGTGGCTTGCTCGCCTGCACGTCGTATTTCGATCGCGAGCACGAACTGCTGAAAGCCGCGCTGCTCACCCGCCGCGCGCGCATGCTCGTCGATCTGCGCCACCCGGCCTCCCGCCCGCTGCCGGACGCGCGCGGGAAGTCGGTGGACCGCCACCTGGCCATCTTCGCCGCGTAGGTCCTCCCTGGGACCGCGTGCGGCCTGCCGCGGCTTTTGCCCGGCCAGCCTGCTGTCGGAAGAGGGTGTCCCCTGCTCTGGAACCGTGTCCTCCGGGCCAAGCCGGGTCAATAGACCGGCGCGCCGTATTGATACTCCTGCTGTTGTTGTTGCTGCATCTGCCGCTGCTGGCGGGATTCTTCGATCTTCCGCTTGCTCCAGTGGTAGCCCTCGCGCATGTCCCGGCCCAAGCCGATGGAGGTGTTGCAAGAGCAAAGGCCGACCGCGATGCAGAAAAGGCACAGGTGATTCATACCCGTGCCTTTAGCCTCGATCCGATATTTTGGAAGACCAAAGTATCGACGCGCTGCTTTCAGTTCCGCCGCCGGCGCAGGAGGAGCAGCGCGCCACAGGCGCCCAGCAGCAGGGCGCTCGGCTCGGGAACGGCCATGTTGCCGTTGTAGCCGGGGAGATGCACCTCCGAAGTGGTCGTCAGGTTCTTGGCGAAGATCGAGCCGTCGAGGTTTCCTTGCGCGATGACGTCGGCATTCGGCGCGAGAATCTGGCCCATCATGTTTTTCGAGCCGAAGTTGATGGATTCGGCCTCGTGGAAGTTCCACACGATGCTCTCCCGCCATGCGCTTTCCGTGAACAGGCCGACGAGGTTTCCGTGCTGCCAGT
This sequence comes from uncultured Verrucomicrobiales bacterium, assembly GCA_965651855.1. Classification (GTDB taxonomy): domain Bacteria; phylum Verrucomicrobiota; class Verrucomicrobiia; order Verrucomicrobiales; family Akkermansiaceae; genus Luteolibacter. The sequence continues at coordinate 26,773 of CBFGTW010000014.1, read as the reverse complement.
TGATCGTGCTGCCGCTGACGTTGATCAGGACGTCGGTGGCGCCGTTGGCGAGCAGCTCGATCTGCTGGACGTTCTGGTTGCCGAAGAGCGCGGTGCCGTCGATCGAGAAAATCGCGAGTCCGCTGGCATCGGGCGTGGCGTCGAACTTGTAAGGGCCCGGCTGCGGCGCGGGAATCAAGACGTTGCTGTTCGGGCCGAGGGCGGAAAGCAAATCGCTGGCAAGGGTCAGCTCGTCGATGATCGCCGTGTAGTCGGCGCCGGAATTGGGAACGAGCGAGCCACCGCCGTTGTAGTTGACGTGTCGACCGTTGAGCGAGCCGCCGAGTTCGAGGCTGCCGGCATTGAGCTGGATCGGGTTGCCGGAGACGATGTCGCCGCCGACGCGGAGCGTCAGGTCGTTCGTCGCCACCTGGCCTTGCAGCTTGATGGCGAAGTTCGCGCTGTTCGTTCCGGTCAGGTTGCCGCCGACGATCGTCCGGCCTTCGACATCGGAACTGGTGGAGAAATTCCCGCTCACGACGACCGAGTAATCGCCGAGCGACGTGAGATTCTGAGCTTGGGACGGTGAGGCGCAGAAGGCCGCGAGGCCGATCAGCGCGCTCACGCCCCGGGGGGAGACGTTGAGGGAGAGCATGGATGCAGGGGACAAGGGGGAGCCGGCCGGGGGAGGCGACGCGCCGATTCATAGGTTCGCGCCGCGGAAACGGCAACCCACGCAATGACGTAAGAGCCGAGCCGGATCGGGACCGGCGGGTCGACCGAGTCGCGATCAGCGGGTTGTGCCGGCGCCGGCGATCAGGAATACACCACTCTTCGGAGCGGCGGACACACAAGCTTGCCTGACTATGCCACAACTTCAGGCGATCATCCCCTCAGGAGACCGCCTCGAGCTTTCCGGTGGAGTCGCCGATCCGCTCCGCCTTCACGCCCATGCGGTCGAGCAGGGAGAGATAGAGGTTCGTCATCGGCGTGCCCTCCTTGGCGGAGATGAGGCGGCCTTGGCTGAGCGTGCCGCCGCCGTGGCCGGCGAGGATGACGGGCAAGTCGTTGTGGTTGTGTCGGTTGCCGTCGCCGATGCCGCCGCCGTAGACGATCATCGAGTGGTCGAGGAGATTGCCGTCGCCGTCCGGCGTGGAGCGCAGTTTTTCGAGGAACCACGCGAACTGCTCGACGTAGAAGCGGTCGATCCTGCCGATCTGCGCCAGCGTTTCCTCGTTGTTGCGGTGGTGGGAAAGCTCGTGGTGCGCGCCGGAGACGCCGATCTCGGGAAAGCTGCGGTTCGATCCATCGTGCGCGAGGAGGAAGGAGGCGATGCGCGTGCTGTCCGTCTGGAACGCGAGCGCCATGAGCTCGTACATCGTCTTGATATGTTCCTGATAACTCTCGGGAACGCCGTTCGGCTTCAGGTCTTCCGGCACTTCGGCGCGGAATTTCTCCGCCTGTTCGATGCGGAGCTCCACGTCGCGCACGGCGGTGAGATATTCCTCCATCTTGCCGCGGTCCGTGCCGTCGAGCCGGTGGTTGAGGCGTTTCGCGTCGGCCATGACGAAGTCGAGGATGCTCTTCTGGCGGGCCCGCCGTTTCGCGTCCTGCGCCGCGTCGCCGGAGCCGAAGAGCTTCTCGAAGACCAGCCGTGGATCGCGCTCGGCCGGCGCGGGCGTGCTCTCGCTGCGCCACGATAGATTGAATTGATAAGCACACGAGTAGCCGGAGTCGCACTGGCCCGAGCGCCGCGGCGGATCGGTGGAAAGCTCGAGCGACGGCAGGCGCGTCAGGTGGCCGATCTGCTGGGCGGCGAGCTGGTCCACGGAAACGCCGGCGCGGATGTCGGCTCCGGCGGTTTTGCGGGCTTGGCAGCCGGTGAGGAAGGTCGCGTTGGCGCGTGCGTGGTCGCCGGCGCCGTCGCCGTTCGCGAAGGCCTTTTCGTGGTCGAGATTCCGCATCACCGAAAAGTGGTCCTTGAGGGCGGCGAGCGGCTCGAGGGTGGTCGAGAGATTCCCGCCGTCCTTTGGCTGCCAGAGGTCGAGGTTCACGCCGTTCGGGATGTAGACGAAGGCGAGGCGCAGCGGACTGCCCGCGGCGGCCGGAGCGGCTTTGGCGAGCGAGGCGAAGCTCGGCAGGGCCAGGGTTCCGGCGATGCCTTTGAGGAAATTGCGGCGCGTGTTCATGGGTTTCGGGTCTCTCAGTTGCGGCGATACTGGAACGGCACGGACTCGACCACCGCGCGGATCAGCGTTTGGAAACGTCCGTCGTCCGCGGCGGCTTTCACCACCACTTCATCCACCGCCGGGCGGTCGTACCATTCGACGCCGCGGCCGAGCGCGTAGGTCAGCAGCTTCCTGGCGAGCGCGCGGTGGAACGTCTCGCGGCGGCTCCCGGAAAGAATCCGCCGCAGCTCGTCGGCTCCGGAGAACGCCTCGCCGGTCGCGAGCTTCCCAGCGGGATCGATTGGCAGGTCGTTTTCGGCGTCCCGCCAACGGCCGACGGCGTCGAAGTTCTCCAAGCCGAAGCCGATCGGGTCCATCAGCGCGTGACACGACGAGCACGCCGGATCGTCGCGGTGGCGCTCCATCTGCTCGCGCAGGCTGAAGTTCTCCCCGTGGCTCTCGGGCGACTCGAGCTGCGGAATGTTCGGCGGCGGCGGTGGCGGCGGCGTGTCGAGGAGGTTCTCGAGAACGTATTTTCCGCGCAGCACCGGCGAGGTCCGCGTCGGGTACGAGGTGAGCGTGAGGATCGAACCGTGGCCGAGGAGGCCGCGCCGCGGCTGGCCCTCGAGCGCCACGCGGCGGAAACTCCGGCCCTCGACGCCATCGACGCCATAGTGCTTGGCGAGGCGCTCGTTGAGATAAGTGAAATCGGCGTCGAGCAAGGTGACCGCCGGCAGATTCTCCCTCAGGATTTCCGCGAACAACATCTCCGTCTCCCGCCGCATCGCCCGGGCGAGGACCTGATCGAAGCTGCGGAAGCGCTTGTGGTCCGGCGAGACGTGGTCGAGGTCGCGGAGCTGCAACCACTGGCCGGCGAAGTTCCGCACGAATTCCTCGGCCTTCTCCGACGCGATCATCCGGGAAATCTCCGCATCGAGACTCGCGCGGAGCTTTCCTTCGTCCGCCAGCGTCAGCAGCCGCTCGTCCGGCGTGCTGCTCCACAGAAAATAAGACAGCCGCGTCGCCAGCGCGTGCTCGGAGATCAAGCTTTTGCCGCCTTCGGCCGGTTCTTCCGCCGATTCTTCGCGGAAAAGAAACGACGGCGAAACCAACATCGCCTGCAGCGCGAGCCGGATGCCGTGCTCGACGGTCCCGCCGTCCTGCTTCGCCGCCTCGAGGAATACGAGATATCGCTCGACCTCGCCATCTTCCGGCAGGCGCCGAAACGCCAGTCGGGCGAATTTCCGCAGCACGCGCGTCATGTACGCCGCGTCGTCTTCGCCGTCCTCGCGCGCGACGCAAATCCGGCGGTGCGTCTCCGGTTTCGGCGGCCGCGGGCCGTCGAGCGGGCCGACCGCGACGATCCGCGTGACGCGCAGGTTCCGGTCGCGTGCCTCCGGATCCGGGTGGTGCTCGTCGTAGAAATCGTTGTCGAAGGCGACGCCGAGCCGGGCGGGCCCCTCCGGCAGTTCCATTTCCTTCGAGTAGCCCTTCGGCGCGTCCATGCGGCTCTTCACCTCCCAGCTGTCGACGCGCTCGCCATTCACCAGCAGGTGCATGTTGGGAAACTGATCGCCCCCCTTCGAACCGCCGGCAGTCACCTCGATCCGATAACGTCCGCTGCCAGGCAAATGGACCTCGGCCTGTGCCTCGCCGTTGGTGTGGAACAAGTAACCGTCATCCGAACGGCGGCCGTTTCCATCAAGATCGCGTCCGGCGATCCGCGTCCGGTGGCGCGGCATCGGGTCCGGGTGCAGCGCCTTGTCCAGCGCCACCCCCGCGGCGTCCATGTAACGCTCGAGGTGCGCGGGCGAAAGCGTCAGAACGTCGCCGATGTTGTCGAACCCGTAGCCGCTGTCGTCCGGCGGGAGGATCGATTCCACGTCCACCGTCACGCCGAGCAAGTCACGGATCGTGTTCTGGTATTCCACCCGGTTCAGCCGCCGCAGGGTCACGTGGCCCGGATCGGGATTCGTCGGATCGACCGGGAAAACCGCGGAGTCGATCCACGCGATCAATTTGGCGCGCTCCTCGTCGTCCGGCGCGTATTCGTCCGGCGGCGGCATCAGGCGGAAGTCGATGTGGTCGCGCACGCGCTGCCAGACGTCGCGGTCGGCGACCATCGATTCGATGTCGCCGTAGCGGTCGAGCGCGAGTTCGCCCTTCTTCAGGCCGTCGCCGTGGCAATCGTAGCAATACTCCTCGAAGATCGGCAGGATCTCGTCGTGGTAGGCCGCCGCGAGGTCGCGGTCCGGCGTTTCCGCCGCCGCGGCCAGCGCCGTCAGGCCGAGAAGGATGGCGATGCGATGTTCCATGACGAATTCGCCGACCATACGCGAGGCGGCGCCGGATTGTTCGCGGGAATTTTCCGCATCGCCCGCGCGGCTTGCGCTGCGGGGCGTGCGGACGTTAGGGAAATGACATGTCAAAGATGATCCTCTTCGCGTGGTTGGGGCTTGGCGTGCTGGCGGCGGCCGAAACGCTCGCGCTCTTCAACGGCAAGGATCTGGACGGCTGGGCCTTCGACGTGATCGACGACCGGACGCCGGGCGAGGATATTTGGTCCGTGAAGGACGGCATCCTCGTCTGCACCGGCCGCCCGCCCGCGGTGATGAGAACATCGGAGGAATACGAGAACTACGAACTCGTCGTCGAGTGGGCCTGGAAGGGGAAGAAGCCGGGCAACAGCGGCGTGCTTGTCCATGCGTCCACGCCGCGCGAGATGTTTGTCTGGCCGAAGTCCATCGAAGTGCAGCTCCGCCACGGCGATGCCGGCGATTTCTGGACGATCGGCGAATCACTGGAAACCCAGGGAAAACAGGAAGGCCGCCGGTTTCTCCGGCAGGTTGAAGACGATCCCGAGAAGCCCGTCGGCGAGTGGAACACCCTCGTCGTCCGCTGCGAAGGAAACACGATCTCCGTGAAGGTGAACGGCGTCACCGTGAACGAGGCGCGAAACGTCAGCACGAGTCGCGGCGCGATCTGCGTGCAGGCGGAGAGCGCCGAGATTCACTTCCGGAAAATCGAGCTCACCCCGCTCGACAGGAAACCCGCGCCGTGAGGCGTAGCTGGCCCGCCCATGCGATTTCCGTTGCTGTTCTTCCTTCTCTGCTGCCTCGTCCGCGCCGCCGATTACCACATCGATGCCACGGGCGGCGATGACGCCAATACCGGCCGCTCGCCCGCCGAGGCCTGGCGCTCGCTCGACAAGGTGAACGCCACCGAATTCCGCCCCGGCGACCGCGTCCTCTTCAAGGCCGGCGAATCGTGGAGCGGCCAGCTCAAGCCGAAGGGCTCCGGCCGGCTCCACGCGGGTGAGCCGGAGTTCATCACCATCGGGAAATACGGCGACGGCCCGCTGCCGCGCATCGATGGCGAGGGGAAGCACCTCGACGCGGTGCTCATCGAGAACATCGAGTATTGGCGCGTCGAGGACCTCGCGGTCACCAACAAGGGCGAACGCCGCGAACCATGGCGCACCGGCGTAAAGATCTCCGCGGACGGATTCGGAAAAATGCGCGGCCTCCATCTGCGCCGGCTCCACGTGCACGATGTGAACGGCGACTTGCGCAAGAGCCACGAAGGCTGCGGCATCTACTTCGAGGCTCGCGGCCGGAATCGCACGCACTTCGACGGGCTGGTCATCGAGGACTGCCGCGTCGAGCGCACCGACCGCAACGGCATCTGCCAGCGCGGGGGCCGCGAGCGCAGCCTGAATGTCATCATCCGCAACAACGTGCTCGAGGACATCGGCGGCGACGGCATCAAGCTCTGGGGCACCAACGGCGGGCTCATCGAGAAAAACATCGTCCGCGGCGCCCGCGCGCGCTGCGAGGACCACGCCGCCGGCATCTGGCCGTTCGCCTGCGACGACACCGTGATCCAGTTCAACGAAGTCAGCGGCACGAAGGGCGTGATGGACGGCCAGGCTTACGACTCCGATTACCAATGCCGGCGCACCTTGTTCCAATACAACTACAGCTACAACAACGAGGGCGGATTCATGCTTATCTGCGGTCCCGGAAATTCCTACAACGAAGGCACCGTCATCCGCTACAACCTCAGCGTCCATGATGGCGTGAACACGGCGCGCGTTTTCCACTTCGGCGGCCAATCGAGCGACACGCTCATCCACAACAACACCATCATCATCGGACCTCACCAGGATCTGCCGATGATCCTGCACACCGAATGGGACGGCGGCCGCAGCCGGGGCGCGCGTTTCGTGAACAATCTCTTCATCGTCGAAGAAGGCGGCCGCGCGACCTACGACTTCCACACCAGCACCGGGAACGTTTTCGAAGACAACCTCTTCGTCGGCCGGCATGAAGGGCTGCCGGATGAAGTGGAGGTCGCGTCGGAAGTTCCGCCGCTGCTCGGCCCGCTCGAGCCGGTGCCAGCGGCCGAGGGGCTGGATCGCTTCCGCCCCGCGCCGGGCTCCGAGTTTCCGCGTGGGCAGCGGCTCGCGGATGCAGGCGGGCGCGATTTCTTCGGCGTTCCGCTGCCTGTCGGTCCGCCGTGCGTCGGGATCGCCGAGGTGCCGCCGGCTGACAAAGATTCGCGTTGATTCGCCACCCCTTGCGCCGCGAGAGTCGCCGCGCCATGCTCGACATCCGCGTCATTCGCGAAAACCCCGATGCCGTCCGGGACCGACTCAAGGCCCGCGGCGGGGATCACTGGAAGCTCATCGACGACGTGCTCGCCTGCGACGAATCGCGGCGCCGCGCGGAAACCGAAAAACAGCAGCTCCAGTCCGAGCGGAAGACGACGTCGAAGCAAATCGGCATGCTCAAGGGCAAGGGCGAGGACACTTCGGCCATTGAAGCCGAGGTCCGCGGGATCAACGAACGCATCGCCGCGCTCGACGCCAAGGCCGACGCCGCCTCGGCGCGCCAGAGCGAACTGCTGCTCAACATTCCCAATCTCCCGCACGAGGGCTGCCCGATCGGCGCCGACGAGACCGCCAATCCGGTTGTCCGCGAATGGGGCGAGAAGCCGGCGATCGATTCGCCGCAGGACCACGTGGAACTCGCGACACGGCACGGCCTGATCGACTGGGACGACGCCACCCGCATCGCGGGCTCGGGTTTCTCGGTTTATCGCGGCAAGGGCGCGCGGCTCGAGCGGGCGCTGATCAACTTCCTGTTGGATACACAAACTTCGCACGGCTACGAAGAAGTGAACGTGCCGCATCTCGTGAAGCGCGAGTGCATGGAGGGCACCGGCCAGCTGCCGAAGTTCGAGGACGACATGTATGGTACCGAGCCCGGCGACGACGGCCGCAACTCGCTCTTCCTCGCGCCGACCGCCGAGGTGCCGGTGACGAACCTCTACCGTGACACGATCCTGCCGGAATCCGCGCTGCCGGTGAAAATGGTCGCCTACACCCCGTGCTTCCGCCGCGAGGCGGGATCGGCCGGCCGCGAGAACAAGGGCATCATCCGCATGCACCAGTTCGACAAGGTCGAGCTCGTCCAGATCGTCCACCCGGACAAGGGCTTCGACGTGCTCGAGGAACTCACCGGCCATGCGGAGTCGATTTTGCAAAAACTCGGCCTGCACTACCGCGTCATCGAGTTGTGCACGGGAGATATTGGTTTCTCGTCGGCGAAAACCTATGACATCGAAGTCTGGGCGCCGGGCCAGGGGAGTTATCTGGAAGTTTCGAGCTGTTCGTGCTTCGCCGACTACCAGGCGCGCCGGATGAAGCTGCGCTTCAAGGACAGCGAAGGCAAAAACCGCGTCCCGCACACGCTGAACGGTTCGGGCACCGCCCTGCCGCGGCTCTACGTCGCGCTGCTCGAGCAGTGCCAGCGGCCGGACGGCTCGATCCGCATTCCCGAGGCGCTGGTTCCCTACTTCGGCGCGGACGAAATCCGCTGAGCCATGGACTGGCGGCTTCCAGGACGGACGATCGCGTTTCCGCGCCGGCCGTTGCTGATGGGGATCGTCAACATCAACGACGACTCGTTCTCCGGCGACGGCACGCTGGACATGGCCGCCGCCGTGGGAATCGCGCGGGCCCAGGCGGCCGCCGGAGCCGACATCCTCGACATCGGCGCGGAAAGCGCGGGGACGAAACGGGCGGCGATCTCCGTGGACGAGGAAATCGCGCGCTTCCGGAGCTTCCTCGCCGCTTGGTCGATCGAACCGGCCAAACCGCGCGATGCCGACCAAGTCTGGCCGCCGGTGCTTTCCCTGAACACTTGGCGGCCGGAAGTGGTGGAGGCCGTCCTGCACGATCCGCGCGTCGAACTCGTCAACGACATGGGCGGCCTGCCCGATGACCGGAACGCCCGCCTCTGCGCCGCCGCCGGAGCCTCGCTGCTCATCATGCACACTGTCGGCGAGCCGAAGGTCGCGCAAACCCACCGCCGCTGGGACGACGTGATGCAGGCGCTCGACGCGTTTTTCCAAGAGAAGATCACCGCCGCCACCGCCGCCGGCTTGCCGCACGAGGCGGTTGTCATCGACCCGGGCATCGATTTCGCGAAGCAACGCGACGACAACTTGACGGTCCTGCGCGAGCTGGAGTGGCTGCAGCGTTTCGGCCGGCCGGTCCTCGTCCCGCTCTCGCGGAAAAAAGTCATCGGCGAGGTGCTCGGAATCACCGACCCGCGCGAGCGCGATGCCGGCACCATCGCCTGCATCGCGGCCTCAGTGGCCGGAGGTGCGCAGATCCTGCGCGTCCACAACGTCGATGCGGCTTGGCAAAGCGTGAAGGTGCTTCATGCGCTCGGTAGGGCGTGAACGCCGGGCGCGCCCACGGAGAGGGCGGTTTGGTGTTCGGAGGGTCGGACGAGTCGGACAGGTCGGATGGAGACAGAGGTGCGCGAAGCCGTTTCGAATTTGATGCTTTGAGATTCGTGCTTCTCTTCAGTGCTTCTTCTCGTCCTCCAGCAATTTCCTGAACCGCCCCAGCGCCTCTTCGTAAACCGGTCCCAGCGAGCGGTCCGGCTCGATCAGCGCTCCGGGTGCGGCTTTGCAGAAGGTCTTCTGCAGCTCCGCGAGATCCTCACCCGCGGCCGCGGCGGCGATGAGCGCGCCGCCGAGGGCGGCGGAATTCCCGACCTCGAGCCGCTCGACCGGAGCTTGGAAAACGTCCGCCACGATCTGGGCGATGCCGTCGTTCTTCGACGCGCCGCCGGTGAGCCGGATGCGGTCGACCTTCACCTCCATCCACTCGGAGTGGAGGCGCATGTTGAGGAACTGCCCTTCGAGCAGCGCGCGGATCTGGAGCGACGGGTTTTCCCCCGCTTCGAACTCCGGCGAACCTTTCCGGACGGGCGCTTCGAAATCGTGCCGCGGCGTGATCTCGGGGCCGAAGAACGGCAGCATCAGGTTCTTCCCGGCTTCCGCTTGCGAGGCCGCCAACGAAGCGCGCTCGAAGGCGCTCCAGTCGACGCCGAGTTCGTCGCGCAGCGCCTCGCGGGCGAGCGAGCCGTTGCGGAAACAGATGAGCGACATGAAGCCGCCGCCCGGATTGCCGAATACGTGGCCGAAGCCGTTTGGATCGGTCTTCGGCCCCGGCATCGCGGCAAACATCGTGTCGCTCGTGCCGAGGGAAATGACGACGGTGCCTGGCTCCGTGGCGCCCATCCCGACGAGCGAGGCCGGATTGTCGCCGGTGAAAAGCGCGACTTCCGCATTCCCGGAGATGCCGAACTTTTCCACGAAATAGCGCGCGATCTTCCCTTGGACGGTGGTCGCGGGCTTCGGCTCGAGCAGCTTCGACGCGAGGTCCGGGGCGGTGGCATCCAGCAGTTGTGGGTCCCACGCGAGGTTTTCGAGCGACATCAGATTCATGCCCGCGCCGTCGCCGTAATCGACTGGCACGGATTTCCCCGCGAGCACCGAGGCGATGAACGAGCTGACGAGATGAATGCGGCGCGTGTGCTGGTAGCCGGCGGGGTCGAGCTTGTGGAAGCGCCGGATCTGCGGACCAGTGAAGCGCTCGATGGAGACCGAGCCGGTGCGGGCGCAGACGTCCTGCGGTCCGCCGACGGCCGCGGCGATCTCGCGGCACTCCTCGCCGGTGGACGTGTCCATCCAGATCGGCGAGGTGGCGCGGGAAAGCGCCGGGGCGAGCTGCCCGGCGAGCGGCTTCGCGGGATCGAGCGCGGCGAGGCGCTCATCAAACGTTTCATCCAGATAAACCGAGCCGTGTTGCTGGCCGGAGCCGGCGATGACGCGGACTTGGGAAAGGTCCGCCTTTTCGGAGAGCCGGCTCAGCACCAGGTCCAGCGCTTCGAGCCACATCAGCGGATTGGCGTGCACCTCGCCGTTTTTCCCGCCGGGGATGAAGCCGCTGGGGGCTTGGTAGTGCGGCAGGTCCGCGCCGAAGTTCACGGATTCCTGCGCGGCGATCCGTCCCTTGGCGGGATCGATCAGGAGGGCGGTGAGGGATTGGGTTGACGAGTCGAAGCCGAGGAACATGCGCGGATCATCAGCGGACGCCGCGGCGCTTTCCAAGCAGGAAGCGTTTGAAGCGGAGCCGCCGCGGTGGACATCCGCGCGGGCGTTTGCTCAGTTCGGGCCATGGACGGCTCGCTGCTCATGCTGGGTGTTTCCGGACCGGAGCTGACTCCGGCCGAGGCCGCGCTGTTCCGGAAACTCCGGCCCGCCGGCTTCATCCTCTTTTCCCGGAACATCGTCGCGCCGGAGCAGACGCGGAAGCTCACCGACGACCTCCGCTCGCTGTCCTACGACGACCCGATCCTCGCGATCGACCAGGAGGGCGGACGGGTCACCCGCACCAAGGAACTCGCGCCGCCCGCGCCGTCCGCGCCCGCGCTCGCGGCCACTGGCGATCCGGCGAAAATCGGCGAGGCCGCCGTGTTCACCGCCGACCTGCTGCGCCTGCTCGGCCTCAACCTGAACTTCGCCCCGGTGCTCGATCTCGATCACTTTCCCGGCACCCAGAACGCCCTCCGCGGCCGCTGCTGGGGCCGCGATCCGCAGCGCGTGATCGACCACGCCGGCACGTGGAACCGCTGGCTGCGGAAACGCGCCGTCGCCAGCTGCGGCAAGCATTTCCCGGCCTGCGGTCGCGCGCAGGTGGACCCGCACCACGACCTGCCGTCCTCGCCGGCGACCCTCGATGAGCTGCTGCGCGAGGACGTGCTGCCCTACACCGCGCTGATGCCGGAGCTGGACGCCGTGATGCTCGCGCACGTCGCGTTTCCGAACATCGACCCGGATTTCCCCGCCTCGCTCTCGCCGCGGATCATCCGGCGGTTCCTGCGCGACCAGCTGGGTTTCGACCGTCATGTCGTCCTGACCGACGACCTCGACATGGGCGCGATCACCGGCCGCTACACCGGTGGTGAAGACGCCAAACTCGCCATCGAGGCCGGCAACGACATCGCCCTCATCTGTCACCAACTCGACCGCGCCGAACAAGCCGCCGCCCGGATCGCGGAGCTGCCGCTCTGGATGATCGACGAGGCGCGGGAACGCATCCACCGCCTGCGGAACAAGCTCAAGGGGCCACTCGAGTGGTCGGAGAAGAAGTGGCGCGAAACCACCGACGCCCTCGCCAAGCTCGCCGCCGAGGTGCCTGAACCGGCGGACGGCGAGGCCCAAAGCCCGGTGGCGGGGTATTGACTTGTGACTTTCCTTTTCGGCCGGTCGGGGCATGGTTCGACCATGCAGCTACTGGAACGGATCACGGTAGAGTCTGGAAAGTGTGGCGGCCGGCCCTGCATCCGCGGCTTCCGGTTTCGCGTATCCGACCTGCTGGAGTTGATTGCCGCGGGGGCATCGAATGAGGAAATCCTGGAGGATTATCCTTTTCTTGAACCGGAAGATATCACGGCCGCTTTGCGCTATGCTGCGATGCAGGCCGATCACCAGGTGCTGGCGACAGCGAAGTGAAGTTCCTCGTCGACAACCAGCTCCCGACCGCCGTGGCCCGCTGGATCTCCGCTAACGGCGGGGACGCCATGCACGTTCTGGATTTAGGGCTTGCTCAAGAAGATGACCGTTCGTTGTGGGACATACCAGCAGGCCAAGGGCGCGTCGTGGTTTCGAAGGATGAGGACTTCTTTTTCCTGGCAACACGGCCCGGTGATGTGGGGAGGCTCCTTTGGGTACGCGTCGGAAACTGTCGCAAGCAGCATCTTCTCCAGCTTCTACAGCGGCATTGGGAGGAAATTCTCGAGGTGTTTGGCGGAGGCCAGCGAATCGTTGAACTCCGTTAGCGCGCCTCGTTGTTCCGTTGGGCGGCGGCATAGGTGGGTTTCGTGAGAACCGACGGCGCGAAGCGGGACTCGCTCTCGTAACCGGAGTGGGAGGCCGTGCCGGCGCTCGGATCGGGATCCGGGAGTAATCGCGTCGCCAAGGCGCTGAGGCGCGTCTTGAGGCCGGGAAAGGTGCGGCCGAGGTAGACGGCGGCCTTCGTCTGGAGGCCGAGCGTTACGTGCGGCGTGCCGCGGCGGCAGGCGGCGAGGATTTTTTCCGCGGCGCGTTCGGCGCTCATCGAGACGAGCGGCAAGGAGTCGGCGATCGCGAACCACGCGTATTCCTTTCGGTGTCGGCCCTTGAAGCGCGCGTTCGGCGGCGAGCCGGTCCGCATCAGGCCGGGGCAGACGGTGGTGACGAAGATGTTCTCGTTGCGCAGCTCGGCCGCCAAGCCTTCGGAAAGCCCGACGAGCGCGAACTTGCTGGCGGAGTAGGGGACGAGGTGCGGCGCCGCGAGTTCTCCGCCGACCGAGCTGATATTCACGATGCGGCCGCCGCCGGCCTTCCTCAGGTGCGGCAGCACGGCCAGCGTCAGATAGAGCGGCCCGCGGAAATGCACGTCCAGCGCGCGCTCGAAATCCTCGACCTCCATGTGCGCGAGCGGCCCCACTTGGATGATGCCCGCGTTGTTCACCAGCACGTCGATCCGGCCGAAACGGCCGATGATCCGGTCGATCGCGTCGTTCGCCGCCTCGCGGTCGGAAACATCGCAGGCCACGTGCATGACTTCCGCGCCGTGGCGGCGGAGGTCCTCTTCCGCCCGTTGCAGGTCGTCGCCGCTACGGGCGATGAGCGCGATTTTGGCTCCTTCGGCGGCAAGTTTCCGCGCCATCACGAGTCCGAGCCCGCGCGAGCCGCCGGTGACGACCACGGTGCGGCCGCGGAACGAAAAGCTCCCCGCGCCCGGGTCGCGCGAGGCCAGAAACAAACCGAGGCCGACGCCTGCGAGCGCGAGGGTCGCCAAGCCAGGCCCGCCGCCATCGCGGCAGTGGAGGGAATGGGTTTCGAACGGCGCGATCACCCGCGAACCTATCGCGGATCGCGCCGCGGCGCAAAAGCTCCGCTCAGCGGAGGCCGGCGATGCAGCTCCGGACCATTGAACGGTAAGAGGAGCCGAACAGGTTGAGGTGGTTCAACGCGTGGTAGAGATGATAGAGCGGCAGCCGGCGGTCGCGGTCGGGATCCACTTCGCCATACCCGCGGAAGAAGGCCGCGGGCAGCGGACCGCCGAAAAGCTCGAGCATCGCGAGGTCCGTCTCCGGATCGCCGAAATACGGAGCCGGATCGAAAACCACCGCCGTTCCGTCCGGAAGCGCGGCAACGTTCCCGCTCCAAAGATCGCCATGGAGGAGGGCAGGTGCGGGCTCGTGTTGAGCAAGAATGGGTTCCACGGCCGACAGAATTTCGACTTCGGACAGATCGTGGCCATTCGCGCGGGCCAGCCGGATCTGGGGCTTCAGCCGGCTCTCGAGGTAAAACTCGCGCCAGCTCTTGCAGCGGGAGTTTTCCTGCGGCGTGGCGCCGATGAAGTTGTCGCGGTCCAGGCCGTGGGCGTCCGTCGTCACCCGGTGCAGGGCGGCGAGTTGTGTCCCGAGGTTTTCCCAAGACGGCGTATCCATCGGCCCGAGATCCAGCCATTCGAGCGCCAGCCAGCGGAGATCGGCCGCGCTGCCGGAGCCGATCACCGCGGGCGTCCGGATGTGGGGCGCGAGCCGCCGCAGTCCATCCGCCTCGGCCTCGAGCAGCGCCCCGTTTCCGCCTCCACCGGATTTCGCGAACACCACGCGGCCGTCCGCGAGGTCGAGCCGGCGCGCGTCGTGGATACAGCCTCCGCCGACGCGGCGCGAGCTCCCGACGGTGCCGCCGAGGGCGGCGGCGATTTCGCGATCGATGGGTGTCATCGGCAGCCCAAGTTCAACGACGGGCGCCTGATGCCAAGCCGGATCGGGCCCGGCGGTTTGACCGCGAACCGATTGGCCCGAGGTTCCAGCCGGGGAATTTTCCGGCCATGGGCAACGATCAACCAATCTGTTCCGCACCCGGCCCGCGGGGGTTCGCCGCGCGGATCGCCACGATTTCATTGATCGTCACGCTTTTCGTGGCGGTGGTGCTGATGTTGTGGAAGGCCTCGCAGGTCCTGCTCCTGATATTCGCGGGCAGCTTGCTGGCCGTGATCCTGCGCACCGCGTCAAACGCCATCTCGCGATGGACGAAGCTCCGGTCCACGTGGGCGCTCACCCTGGTGCTCGTCTTGGTGCTCGCCGGAGGCGGAGCGGCCGGATGGCTCGTGGCGCCCCGCATCGCGCGGCAGGTGGTGGAACTGAAAGACAATCTGGCCGGTTCGGTGGATGAACTCTGGAACCAGCTGACCGAAATGCCTGGCGGTGAGGAGGTGGCCGAGCGGGCTTCCGAGATGCAGGACTCCCTGGGCGACGGTTCCTTCGCCGAGCTCTGGCAACAAGTCGGCGGCGTGTTTTCATCCACCTTCGGCGCGCTCGGCGGCCTGCTGGTCGTCCTGATCTCGGCGATTTTCCTGGCTTACGATCCCCGGCTTTACCTCGCGGGCATCCTGCGGCTCGTGCCGCTCGGCAAGCGCAGGCGGACCCGCGAGGTGTTCGAGGCGCTGGGCGTCACCTTGCAAGGCTGGCTCGTCGGCCAGCTCATCTCGATGGCGTTCCTGTTCGTCACCACTTGGATCATGCTGTGGCTGCTGGATGTTCCGCTGGCGTTCATTCTCGCGCTGTTGACCGGCCTTTTCACGTTCGTCCCCTACATCGGGCCGCTACTGGCGCTCGTTCCGATCCTGCTCGTCGCCTTCATCCAGGATCCCATGCTCGCGGTGACGACGGGACTGCTCTACCTCGTCATCCAGAACGTCGAAGGCAACGTGCTCATGCCGATCGTCTTCCAGCGCACCGTCCACCTGCCGCCGGCGCTGAGCATCGCGGGCCAGTTGATTCTCGGCGGGATCTTCGGGGTGCTGGGGTTCATCCTCGCCACGCCCTTGACCGCCGTTGCGATGGTCCTGACCCAGAAACTCTACGTCGAGGATGTGCTCGGCGATTCGATGGACGAGAGCATGGACGGCGACGAGACACCCGATTTGCCGAACAAGCCGCCGCCGGACGAGGATCAGCCGGAATAGGCCGTCGTCTCGATCAGGTCGCAGGTTTCCGCGATCCACTCGGCGGGCCTGAATTTCCGCGCCACATCGGCTGCGGCGGAGCTCGCCGCCGGATCCCCGAGCAAGCGCCCGAGCCGGCGGGCGATCTCCGGTGCTAGGAACCGCTCCGGGGCCAGGGCGTCCGCGACGCCCAGATCCCGCAAGCGGCTCGCGTTGTCGTGCTGGTCGTGCGCCATCGGCTGGACGAGCTGCGGGATCCCCGCCTGCAGGGCCTGGGCGCAGGTGCCAACGCCGCCGTGATGGACGAGCGCCGCGCAACGCGGCAGGACTTGGCTGAACGGCACGTAGGGAAAATGCCGCACGTCCGGTGGCAGGTTGGCCGGGACTTTTTCCGCGTAGCGCGTGAGCAGGATGCCCCGGCGCCCGAGCAGTCGCAGCGACCGCGCCGCTTCGCGGAAAAACGGCGCGCAGTTCGCCATGGCGGAGCCCGGCGTGAAGACCACCGGTGGCTCGCCCGCATCGAGAAATTCCGCGAGCCCGTCCGGTAAACCGCGCAGGCCCGATTCGTCGAACACCGGGAAGCCCGTGAGCCGCACCTGCCGCGGCCAGTCCGGCTGCGGCGGCGCGAACCACGCCGGCCAAAGCCCGATCGTGGCGTCCGGCGAGTGCCACCAGTCGAAGAGCATGTCGCGCGCCGGCGGCAATCCGTGCGATCGCCGGAAGCGGTTCAGGACCGGCGTGACGTAGTGGTCCGCCAGCCTGCCGGCGATCCGCCATTGCAGGGCTTTGAGGAATCTCGGCGCGCCTTGGCCGAAAGGCATTTCCCGGACGACTGGCTGCCGGTGGACGCTCGGCAGCAGCGAGGGCGCGAGGTGGACGGAAACCAGCGGCACGCCGAGCACGTCCCTCGCGTTGCGCGCGCCGAACGCGAGCGAGCTGGCCACCACCACCGTGTCGCCCGGTTTGTGAAGCTCCCGCGCGATGTCCAAGATCCTCGGGTAGCTCTGGTTCGCACCTTGTTTCAAGACGGCCGCCAGCGCCCGCCGCGGGTGCCAGAGATCCGGATGGGAGCACAGCCGCTCGTAATCCTCCGCCGAACCCAGCTCGCGGAAATTCAGCCCCGCCGCCGCCACCGTTCCGGCGAAAAAGCCGCTGGCCGCCACCACCACCTCGTGGCCGCGGGCCGCCAGCGCCCGGCCCACGCCCAGGAACGGATGCACGTCGCCCGCGCTCCCCATGGCGAAAATCACGATCCGCATCCTGCCGCCGACGATGGTTCCGCCGCTGTCCCGCGGGAACGCAAAAACCCGCGCTTTTCCGACTTTTGCGCGAAACGGGCGAAAAAATTCGCAAGTCTGAGGTTGTCAGACAGATTTCGCATTTGTATTTACATCGGAAACCCAACGAACCCGTTCCTCATGAGAAACCCACCCAGCAGTCGGGCCGCCGCCCGCGATCCGCGTCGCCAACATCCACCCGGATTCGCCCTCGTCGTGACTATTTCGCTGATGGTGTTGCTGACGATCCTCGCGGTTGCCCTGCTGGGGCTTTCAACGATTTCGCTGCGCGCCTCGACGCGCGACTCCGAGAATGCCGAGGCGCGGGCCAACGCCCGCTTGGCCCTGATGCTGGCCCTCGCCCAGCTCCAGAAACAGACGGGACCCGACCAGCGGGTCACCACCACCGCCGACCAATTGAGCGCCGGCAACGGCGGCGAGACCAGCGCCGCCGCCGGCCGCCGCCACTGGACCGGGGTCTACCGCTCGTGGACCGACGGGCAGCCGAGCCGGCCGGAGCCGGATTTCCTCGAATGGCTGGTTTCCGGAGATGAAAACGACGTCGAAAGCCTCGAATTCGCCAAAAGCGCGGGCGGCGGCAGCGACCTTGTCGAACTGGTGGGCGAGGGCAGCGTCGGCGACGCGCGCGAGGGCGCTGTGGAAGTGCCCTCCTTCACCGTGAAGTCCCGCTCCGGTGGCAACGCGCGGCTCGCTTGGTGGGTGGGCGACCAAAACGTGAAGGCCGCGCTCGCCTCGCCACCGTCGGAAGAAGTCGGTTCGCTCGCCATGCGCCGGCTCGCCCTGCAGGGAGCGCCGCGCAATGCCGTGGAATGGGCCTCGGCCGACGGCGAACAGCCGTTCCGGCAAGCGGATCTCGACGATCCCCGCGTCGCGCTCATCACCGATTGGAAACAGTCCGCCCTGCTGGCCGGCGACATCGATTCGCCGCGGCCGCTTTTCCACGACCTCACCGCGTTTTCCACCGGGCTGCTGACCAATGTCCGCGCCGGAGGTTTTCGCAAGGACCTCTCGATGCAGCTGGAACGGCCGGCCACGGTCGCCAACAGCCGCCTCGCCTCGAACCGCACCGCCCTCTACCGTGTCAACAACGAGAACGGCATCAATCTCCACGAGCTGTGGGCCTACTACAATCTCTACAGCCAGCTCCAGACCCGCGGCTCGTACCGTTACACCACCGGCGGAAACATGCCCCAAGGCACGCCCCACCTGCTCGTCGCCAACACGCCCAATGCCTGTGCGGCCGATGACTTCTTTTACTTCAAGCAGCCGGTCATCACGAGCTACCAGATGGTGCTCTCGTTCAAGGTGCAGTCGGACACGAGGCCGCGTGATCCGAACAATGCCAATATTCCCCTCGCCGGCGGCCGGCCGATCCTGTGGGTCGTTTCGGACCCGGTCATCACCTTCTGGAATCCGCTGGACGTCCCGGTGGTCGTGCCTCCGTCCGCGTTCTTTTCGATCAAATACTGGCAGATTCCCTACGATCTCATGGTCACGGTGAATCCCGGCGGCACGCGCCGCTGCCCGCTGATCTGCTCGCTCTCCGGGGGCGACGGGAACTATCTGTCGCTGGTGGCGGGGAACAACGTCCAGCCACTGGTATTCCGCCCCGGTGAGGTCATCAAGGTTTCCCAGACCGGCGGCATGACGGTCAACGCCGGGCGCTCCACCAACCACACCCTCCAGGCGCGTGCCGGGTTCAACTACGGCAACGGCATGGCTTATCCGGTGATGGACCTCAGCGGCAGCCCGGTCGAGGTGCCGGCGAACGCCTCGGTCCGGTATGAAGCGCGAGCGAACGAGTTCACCGCCGGCGTTGGCGCCGGGACCGGGCAGGTGCCGCCGGGCTACACCACGCACAGCCGGCACTTCTCCACCACCCACCACGAGGTCTACGTCGGCTTCGACCGCAAGGGCACCGGCCCCAGTCTCGGCTACGGTGGCATGTATGTGGACTATGACTTCGGCAACCGCCGGCTGCAATTGAACGAGACGCGCCAGGAGACCCAGCCAGGCACGAAGCCGGCCGGCGCCCGCTTCCGCGCCAACCGCCGGCAGGAAGTGTTCCGTCCGATCACCTCCGCGGACGCCCGCACGCTGAGCGCCGGCCATCTGGCCGCGGAGAAGGCGCCCTTCATGATTGTTTCCTACAACGCCAAGACCGAAGCGGGAACCGATCCGGAAGCCCGCACCCGCTACCTCGGCCGTTTCAATCCGCGGGCCCACCATGTCGATTTTTACGACATGACCCAGATGGAGCGCGACATGCTGCCTTACGAATATGTCGTGGATCCTCTCAACAGCTGGAGAAACCGCGCGATCGACACCAGCACCACCGGCAACGCGTTCTTCGGCGGCGGCATGAACGCGGAACTCGGCGTTTCCTACGTCAGCACCCACTCGGTGCCGCGCGAGCCGATCGTTTCGCTGGCCGCCCTCCAGCACTCCTGCGCGAACGGCTTCGAGATCTTCCGGCCGCGCGACGGATACGCCGCGCTCAACGCCCGCGAGCCGATGATGCCGCACGTTTCCCACGCGATCGGAAATTCGGTCGCCCCCGCGGTGCTCTCGCCCGGCCAGACCCAAGGTTCGCTGCCTGGGAATCGCCCCTTGGCCGATCACTCCTATCTCGCGAACCTGGCGCTCTGGGACGAGTGGTTCTTCTCCGGCATCGCGCCGCAGACGGTCTCCGATTTCCCCTCCCGCCGCGACCAGCGGAGTGTCGCGCGGGACTTCCTGGATGGAACCGGAACGCTGCCCGTCACTCGCTACCGGCCGGACACCAAGGGAGTGGAGGTCGATTCCGTGATTTCCGAGATGTTCTCCGGTTCGTTCCCCTCGGACCGCGCCACCGAACTCGCGGCCTCCCTCATCCGCGTGGACGGGATGTTCAACGTGAACTCGACCTCCGTGGAAGCGTGGAAGGCATTGCTCGGCGGACTCAAGGGCCGGGGCGTCGCCACCCGCTCGATCGACGGCGCCGAATCGACCGTCGGCGGGGACGAGGACGAGATTCCCGTCGCCGGCCTGATGGGCCCCCACGAAGCCGTCGCAAAGGGCGGAAACGTCCAGGAAGAGGCCCAATGGATCGGCCGCCGGGTATTGACGGAGGACGAGATCGACCAACTCGCGGAGGCCATCGTCCGGGAGGTCCGGCGACGCGGGCCGTTCCTTTCGCTGGCCGACTTCGTCAACCGCCGCCCGGGCAACGACCGCGACCTGGCGCGCGCCGGGGCGATCCAGAACGCGCTGGATTCCGGCGAAGTGGACATCAATGCGGATTGGCAGACGAGCGGCCGCGGCGTCAGCAACTCGGTGGCCGGCCGGTTCGCCTTCCCCGATGCCGAGGAAGGACCGTCCGGCTACGGCATGCCGGGTATCGTGAAACAGGCGGACATTCTCACGCCCATCGCGCCTCTTCTCTCCGCCCGTTCGGACACGTTCCTCGTCCGCGCCTACGGCGAGAGCGTCGACGCCACCGGCCGCGTGCTTGCCCGGGCCTGGTGCGAGGCGGTCGTCGAGCGCGACAAGAATTTCCTCGATCTCGAGGATCCGGCGGACAGGGCGCTCACCGCCTTGCGGTCCGATGCCAACAAAACCTTCGGCCGCCGCTACAATATCGTTTCCTTCCGCTGGCTTCAGGCCGATGAAGTGTGACATCCTGCCGTCCATGAAGCGCCTCATCATCCTCGCCTTCCTGATTCTCGCCCGCCTCGCCCACGGCCAGGACGATGGTCTGGAAGTCCGTTTTCTCGCGGAACGCGCGCCGAAAGAACTCGGCGAAGTCGTCATGGCCGCTGGTGAGAAAACCTCGCAGCCCTTTGTCCTGCCGGTCAACAACCTCTCCGAGGCCCTGCCGGCTCCCGGCCGGAAATTCTCGCTGCGCGTCGCCGGCCACGACAAGCCGCTGGCCGAGGTGGCCCTGCCGGGTTCGGCGAAGTCGTTCATCGTGCTGCTCATCCCGTCCCGCGCGGGCGGCTACAGTTCCGTCGTGATCGCGGCGGACGATCCGAAGTTCCAGCCCGGAGACGTGTACTTCTACAACCACGGCGACAAGCCCGTGCTCGGCTACGTGGGCACGGCGAAATTCATCCTCCAGCCGGGCACCGGCCGGACCCTCACACCCGCCGGCGCCCGCGCCGAAGGCTTCTACGACGTCGGCTTCGGTGTCCGGGAAGAAAGCGGCGACCGCGCCCTCAGCACCACCCGCTGGCCCGTCGAGGAACGCATCCGCTCGTACGTCTTCTTTTTCGTCAATCCGGAGACGCGTCGCATCGACTTCCGCGCCGTGGACGAGTTCGTCCCGCCCGAGAACGAAGGCGCTTGAGAAAACCTCCGGATCCGCGGTGTCCGCCGGCGGGAGTGGACGCGGGTCGCGGGCCGGCGTCCCTCGCGACCCTGCCGCGCCAGCCCGGGCGATTCGGCTGGCCGCTCCCCGGCTCATCCCCCAGATGATCCGGAAAATTCCTTCCCACCGATTTCCGGGCCCGCTAGGTCTAACCAAAACCTCGCCCGCTCTCCCGTGCCGAACCTTCCCAGCGACGAAGCCAAGTCCCGCTACTGGCGGATGAACCTCAAGTGGCTCGCCATCCTGCTCTCGCTCTGGTTCGTCGTCTCCTACGGCTGCGGCGTGCTGTTCGTCGATTTTCTCGACCGGTTCCGCCTGCCCGGCACCAACCTCAAGCTCGGCTTCTGGTTCGCCCAGCAGGGCAGCATCTACGCCTTCGTCGTCATCATCGCCATCTACGCGGCGATCATGAACAAGCTCGACCGCGACCTGCTGCTCGGCACCGATGCCGCCGGCGACGAATCCTCCTGATCCCTTCATCCGCGCCCCCACATGGACGTCAGAACCTGGACCTACCTTCTCGTCGGTCTCACCTTCGCTCTCTACATCGGCATCGCCATCTGGTCGCGCGCCGCTTCCACCGGGGACTTCTACGTCGCCGGCGGCGGCGTGCCGAAAATCGCCAACGGCATGGCCACCGCCGCGGACTGGATGAGCGCCGCGTCGTTCATCTCGATGGCGGGCCTCATCTCGGTGATGGGGCGCGACGGCTCGGTCTATCTCATGGGCTGGACCGGCGGCTACGTCCTGCTGGCGCTGTTGCTGGCGCCGTACTTGCGCCGCTTCGGGAAATTCACCGTCCCGGACTTCATCGGGGACCGATACTATTCGAGCACCGCCCGCGTCGTGGCGGTGATCTGCGCGATCCTCGTCTCCTTCACCTACGTCGCCGGCCAGATGCGCGGCGTGGGCGTCGTCTTCTCGCGATTCCTCGAAGTGGACGTCTCCACCGGCGTCATCATCGGGATGGTGATCGTGCTGTTTTATGCGGTGCTCGGAGGGATGAAGGGCATCACCTACACGCAGGTCGCGCAGTATTGCGTGCTGATCTTCGCCTATCTGGTTCCCGCCATTTTCATCTCACTCATTCTCACCGGAAATGTCATTCCCCAGCTCGGTCTGGCAGCGGATGTCAATGGCGGCTCGACCGGCCTCGTCGAGCGCTTGGACGGTCTCAGCCGCGAACTCGGCTTCGACGCCTACACCGAGGGGCGCAAGCCGACGATGGACGTCTTCGCCATCACCATGGCCCTGATGGTCGGGACCGCCGGACTGCCGCACGTCATCGTCCGCTTCTACACGGTGAAAAAAGTCAGCGACGCCCGGAAGTCCGCGTTTTGGGCCCTTCTGTTCATCGCCATCCTCTATACCACCGCACCGGCCGTGGCGGTCTTCGCCCGCACGAATCTTCTCGAGACCATTGCCGGCCGGCCGTATGCGGAGGCCCCCACGTGGTTCAAGCAGTGGGAAAAATCCGGCCTGATCGGCTGGATCGACAAGAACCAGGACGGGATGATCCGCTACGACGGTTCCGGAGCCGCGATCGAGAAACTGCCCGAGTCGGCAAAGGTGGAGCCGAAATTCGGCGAAGGAACTGGCCGGTCCGGCGAACGCTTGGTCATCAATCCGCCGACGGCCAACAGCAACGAACTCTACATCGATCCGGACATCATGGTCCTCGCCAATCCCGAGATCGCCCGGCTGCCGGCGTGGGTCATCGGCCTGGTGGCCGCCGGCGGGCTCGCCGCCGCACTTTCCACCGCCGCCGGGCTGCTGCTGGTCATCTCCACTTCGGTCGCGCACGACCTGATCAAGCGGACGCTCAACCCCTCCATCACCGAGAAGGGCGAGCTGATGCTGGCCCGCATCGCGGCGGGCGTCGCCGTGGTGATCGCCGGCTACTTCGGCATCCGGCCGCCCGGCTTCGTCGGCGAGGTCGTCGCCTTCGCCTTCGGCCTTGCCGCCGCCTCGTTCTTCCCGGCCATTGTCATGGGAATCTTCACCAAACGCATGAACCGCCACGGGGCCGTCGCCGGCATGCTGTCCGGCATCGTCTTCACCTCGCTCTACATCTGGTGGTTCAAGTTCGGCTTCTTCGGCAGCCGCGGCACGCCGGACCAGTACCTCATGGGCATTTCTCCCGAAGGCATCGGCACCATCGGCATGCTCATCAATTTCACCGTTGCCTTCATCGTCTCCCGCTTCACTCCCGCGCCCCCCGCGGAAATCGCCGACCTCGTCGAGCGCGTCCGCCTCCCCCGCGCCGCCTTCGGGGAAGCGGATGCGGGACCGAGCCATCATTGAGGTCGATAAGCGTTGTCGCCATCGCTTCCCCGAACCATATTCCTCATCGTGCTCGGCGCTTGGCTCGCGGGAGTCGTTCTGCTGATCTCTCGCCCGGCGCTGATCGCAGGGTGGATCCGAGGCGGAAGGCCGCTGTTCGGCACGATCGGGATCGGAGCGGCGGTGGCTTGGCCAGTGGCATCTCGATCGTGATCCACATAATCTCGCAGATCTGAGGAAATGGCCCGATCTTGGAAGGAGACAAATGTCGTCTTGATGCTTGACCTGGGAGCCGACATTTGTCTCCATCCCGCACATGAAGAAAAAGGTACGGCTCGATCGGCTTTCTCCCGGTGAACAGATCCTGATGAAGTTCGTTTGGCGGCTTCAGCCAGTGAGCGTGGCCGAGCTTCTGCAAGCGGTGAATGAAGACCGTCCCGAGCCGATCATTCGGAACACGCTCCGGACCCAGTTGACGCGGCTCGAGGCGAAGGGCTGGGTCGTCCGGGACGAAGACGAGGAATGGGTGCGCTATCGGGCCACGGTTGAGGAACAGCCCGGAAGACGGCGCGTGCTCGCGGAGCTGAAGGAACGCTTCTTCGGTGGTTCCGGCTTGTCGATGATCCGCTGCCTCATGGAAGAAGGAGATTTGACGGCGGACGAGATCCGCGAGCTGGAAAAGGTGATCCGCAGCCGGAAGGGAGGGGCCAAATGATCGTTCCAAGCTTGGAGAACTATCTGCCGAACGCGGCTCTTCACGCCATCCTGACCTCCGCCGCGGCGCTGGCGGCGGCGGCCTGTTTCCGCACGCCCACGATCCGGGCGGCATCGGCGGCACTCGGTGTACTCGCCGTGGCGGTGATTCCGTGGGTCAGTGCCGTGCCGGCTTCGTCCGGTGCTTTTGTCGAGCCGCTGATCGTGTCGGCAGTAGCTGCGGAACCAGCGGCAGTCATGATGTCTCCAGCGGCACCAGCCATCGCGGATGCCGGGATTCCTAGGGCGGAAGCCCCTCGGGAAGCCGTGCGTCCCCATTGGCGCGATGCTGTGCCTGCGGCAGGAGCGGTCTGGGCGGCCGGAATTATTCTCGCGGCCTTGGCCGGCATCCGCGGAGGACTACAAGACCGGCGATGGAAGGGAACGTTGCGTATGCCAAAGACCGGGGAGCTGGAGTTGATTCGCCGCGCACTCCCGGATGGGTTTGCTCACGCGAGGGTTCGGATCGGCGGCACCGCCTGTGTCGTGGGTTTCGTCCGCCCGGTGTTGGTTTTGCCGGAGTCCTTGATGGTGCCTGGATGCGAACGCGAATTGGCATGGGCGGCGCGCCATGAGTCGGGTCATCTGAAAGCGCATGACCTGCGATGGCTCGCCCTGCTACGGGTGGCGCAGGCGCTTTTCTGGTGGAATCCGATTGTGCACCGGCTCGTCGGCATCTGGTCGGAAGCGAGGGAGCAGACCTGCGATCGGCTGGCAGTCCGGAATGCCGGGGAGGCGCCGCGCTACGCGGAGTTCTTGCTCGGCTTTGCGCGGGATCGGGAACATGCCGCAGGCATCGCCATGGCGGATCGCAGGCCGGTTGCGCGTCTCAAGCGGAGGCTTCGAAGCGTAGTGGAATTTGGGGACGATCCTCCGGTCCCGCGGACACTCTGCCTCTTTGCGGCAGTCGCGTTGATCCTGGCGGGCGCTGGATGTTCGCAAATCGGCGTGCGATCGGAAGCCCCCCCTGCTGAATCCGTTCCTGCCATGCCAGCGGCTCAAGAAGCCACGATCCGCCAGGTCACCTTCAAGGCGCGCTTGTTGGCCGGCGATTCCCCGTTCGCGCGAGACGGGCAGGTGTTCGACGACGACGAGATGACGGGTCTGATGCGGAAGGCGGCGCAAACCAAAGGCACCCTGTTGATCGCGTTCCCGACGATTACGGCGCGCAGCGGACAGCCCGCAACTTTCGAACTGCTGCGGACCCACCCGGATGATCCGGTGACAACAACGCCGAAGGCGGATATCCAAATTGACGACTCGAAGCACCGGTATGTGGGTCTCGTGATCTACTCGCGTGCATTGATCCGTGGCGACTCGGTGAACCTGCAACGGGAGTTTGTCTTCGCCCTGCCGCCCGGCCGTGGCTGGGAGGGCGTGGCGGAGGGTGCCGAGCGGAACCCGCCGCCCGTCGATTGGGAGCGGGTGCGGAAAATACGGGCCAGTTCGAAGGCCCGGCTGGAATCCGGCCAGTGGATCGCAACCCGCTTGGGTCGTGACGACCTCGGGAGATATGGAACGGTATTCACCGAAGTGGAGGTCGTCGAGGTGCCGCGCCAGGTGCCGCCGGCGGCCACTCGCCAGCGACTTTCGGGCGAGCCTCGCGCGGGGGAAGGCGGCACAAACTGAACGGTACAAGCGACTGCGGGTGCTAGCAAGCCGCGGGGGGGGGCGTGGACTTGCGCCCGCCGCTGTCAGCGGCCACCGTTGCCGCGCATGCTTGCGTTTTCGACTTGTTGGAACAACGGCCGCCATTCGGACGGCGAGGCGATGATCGCGGAGATCGTCGAGCTGGGATTTTCCAACATCGAGCTTTCGCACGGGATGACGGTGGCGAAGGTGCCGGGGATCCGGAAGGCCTTCGCGGACGGGATGTTCACCTGCGCCGGCGTGCACAACTACTTTCCCTCGCCGGTGGAGGTGATGATCGACGCGCCGGACGCGTACGAGTTCACCTCGCACCGCGGCTTCGACCGCCAGCGGGCGCTGGACATGACGTTCCGCACGCTGGACTTGGCGGCCGAGTTCAAGGCGAAGTACGTGGTCCTGCACATGGGCTCGGTGCCGCTGGATCACCGCAAGTGGACGAAGCGGCTGACGGCGATGGTCGCCGAGGGCGGGCAGCGGACGGAGGAATATGCGGCCGCCAAGGTGAAGTTCGTGAAGAAGCGGGAGAAGGTCGCGCCGCTCTACTATCATCGCGCGATCGAGGCGCTCGCGCGGATCGCGGAACGGGCGGCGGAGCTGGACGTGAAGCTGGCGGTGGAATCGCGCTCGCGCTTCGAAGACATGCCGACGGAGCGGGAAATGATCCGCCTGCAGGAGCATTTCACGGACAACCCGCACGTCGGGTATTGGCATGACTTCGGGCACGTGCAGCTCAAGCACAACCTCGGGCTGCTCGACCACGAGGAGTGGCTGGAACGTGTCTCGCCATGGCTGATCGGCGGGCACGTGCACGACGTCCAATGGCCGGCGCGGGATCACCGCGTGCCGTTTTCGGGAACGCTCGATTACGAGGCGTTGCTGAAGTTTTTCCCGGCGGAGAGTGCGGGCGGGGTGACCCATCTCAAGGGGA
>CBFGTW010000013.1:0-51282 GCA_965651855.1 uncultured Verrucomicrobiales bacterium | reverse complement strand
GCCAAGCCGCCATCGACACGGTCCTTGACGGCATTGTCACGGACATCACCGACCACGAACTCTACAAAGCGAACGTCGGAGACGAGGACAATCCGGCTACCGTCGAGGAAGGTCCCTTGGCTCCGAATTACGCCACCACATTCGCGAACCCGCCACTCGATCCGGCGGAAGCGACGATCACGCACACAGGCGGAGCGTTCGTGGGTCCGACGGCCTACCTGCTTGTCAAAGGAGGCGCACCCCCGACGGTCAGTCCCCACTGGTATTTCTACAACCTGACCGCCCTCGGGTGGAATGGCACGGAAACGCTGGAGCTCTCCGGATTCTGGCCGAACCAAGGGGCGATCTCCCACGTCACGCTGTACGGCGGACGGGGCACGAGCGTGCCGGACGGCGGCTCGAGCGTGGCCCTGCTGGGAGCGGTGCTTCTCGGATTCGCACCGCTGAGACGATTCCTCGCGCGGCGTTCGTGAGACGACGTTTCGGAGGGATACGGAGAAATGAAAAGAGTCCCCGGGTCCAGGACCCGGGGACTCTCGCGTTTTCAGGGGGAATGCGGGAAGCCTAACTCTTCGAGATCCCGAGTTTGCTCATCAGCTCGTAGAGAGTGGGCCGGCTGATTCCGAGATCCTTGGCGGCGGCGGAGATGTTGCACCCGTGCCGGCTCAGCGCGGAGCCGACCATTTCCCGCTCGACCTGCTCGCGCGCTTCGCGGAGGCCGAGATTCAACATTGTTTCCGTCAGGACCGGCGGGGAGCCAGTCTCCTGACGCCCCGGCATTTCCTCGATCGCCTCCAGCTCGAGATCGGCGGCGGTGATCCACGGGCCGTCGGCCATGATGACGGCCCGGTGCGTCCGGTTCTGCAGTTCCCGCACGTTGCCCGGCCACGGATGCTCGCGGAGCGCGGCCAAGGCGCGCGGATCGAACACCAGCTCGGGCCGCCCGTTCCGCCTGGCGAAGCTGGCGAGAAACTCGCGGGCGAGCAGCGTGATGTCGTCGCCGCGCTCGCGCAAGGGCGGCAGCTTGCAGACCACCACGGCCAGACGGAAATACAGGTCCTCGCGGAAGCGTCCGGCGGCGATGGCCGCGGGCAGGTCGACGTGGGTGGCCGCGAGGACGCGCGTGTCCACCTCGATCTCGGTGCGGCCGCCGACGCGTTGCAGCCGCTTTTCCTGGAGGTAGCGCAGCAGCTTCACCTGCATGGCGGGCGGGAGATCGCCGATTTCGTCGAGAAACAACGTTCCTCCGGCGGCGGTCTCGATCAAGCCGGCGCGCTGGGTCGTGGCCCCGGTGAACGAGCCTTTCTCGTGGCCGAAGAGTTCGCTCTCCATGAGGTTTTCCGGGATCGCGTTGCAGTTCAGGGCGACGAACGGTCCGCCGCGCCGCCCGCTGCGGCGGTGGATGGCATTGGCGACCATTTCCTTGCCGGTGCCGCTTTCGCCGAGGATCAGCACGGGAGCGGAAGTCGCGGCGACCTTCTCGACGATCTTGAAGACGTCCCGCATCTGGTGGCTGGCGCCGAGGATGCCCTCGAAGGCGTCGGCGCGGTCGCGGCTCTGGCTGCGGCGGTATTCGCGCTCGAGTTCGGAGACGTAGAGCGCGCGTTGCATCAGCATCCGCAGTTGGGCGACGTCCAGCGGCTTGGCGAGAAAGTCGTAGGCCCCGCCGCCGATGGCGCGCACGGCGTTGGCCCGATCGCTTTGGCCGGAAAGGATGATGATTTTCAAAGTGCGGTCCATGGCGAGGAGGCGCGCGAGCAAGGCCATTCCCTCGCCGGGATCCTGCGGTTTCGGCGGCAGTCCGAGATCGAGCAGCACCAGCGACGGCCGGCGTTCGGCGAAAACCGCCAGCGCCTCGGGAGCGTCGGCGGCAAGGCTCACGTCATACTCGGAGGCGAGCGCCCAGCGCATCTGGGACCGGATTTCCTCGTCGTCGTCCACGATCAGGACTTTGGGTTTCATGAGAGCACGGTGTCGGGTTGGAGAGCGGGAGCGGCGACCGGCAGGGAAACGGTGAAGGAGGTCCCGGCTCCGGGCCGGGTCTCCACCTCGATGCGGCCTCCGTGGGCCTCGACGATCTTGCGGCACTGGAACATGCCGATGCCGAGGCCGGAGGACTTGGTGGAACGGAACGGCTGGAAGAGGTGCGTATGGACAAACTCGGGAGTCATCCCCTGGCCGTCGTCGCTCACCACCACGAGGGCGTGCCCGTTTTCGAGCCGCGTCTCGATCCGGACCTTCGCGGCCGAGGCTTCGCGGGCGTTGGCGAGCAGGTTGGTGACGACGCTTTTCATCGCCTCGCGGTCGAGCGACTGTTCGGGCACGGGCCGGAGATCGCACTCGGCGCACGCGCCGTTGGTGCCCGGCGCCAGCGCGTCCAGCACTTCGGCGGAGATCTCGTCGAGCCGGCAAGGCTCGCGGCGCAGTTCCAGCCCGTGGCGGAGAGCGCCGAGCTTGCGGATGATGCCGTTGATGCGATCGGCCGTCCGGCTGACACCGCGGATCGCATCGCGGCGGAACTCGGGGTCGTCGAAGTGCACGGGGAGATTCTGCAACATGAGCGACAGGCCGTGGGCCGCGTTCTTGAGGTCGTGGACGAAAAAGGTGGAAAGCGTCTGGAACGCCTCGAGTTCGCGCGCCTGGAGGACCTCCTCGACGAGCAGGCGGTTCTGCAGCGCGCCGGCGAGCTGGTCGCCGATGCACTTGAGGAGATCCATTTCCTCGTGGGAGTAGGATGTGCCGTTGACGCGGTCCGTCAGCACCATCAGGCCGACCGGTTTTTCCCCGGCCACCAAGGGGACGGCCAGCCGTTCGCCGCCATGACCGAACTGGCGCGGGCAGCGCGCGCAAAGCGCCTGGGCCCATGACGCTTCATCCCTCTCGAGCGGAAATGGCCGCCGCCGCGCCGCGATTTCCTCCACATCCCCGGCCGCCAGCGGCAGCGTCTCGGAATGCCCGGAGGCGAGGCCGGTGGCGTGCAGGATCGAGAAACCCGGCGGATCCTCGTCGAGCTTCAAGACGGTGACGCCGAGAACGCCGAAGCTCTCGGAGATGACTTCGGCGACGTTCCGGCCCAACTCCTGTGGCTCCATCGGGCGTGAGGTCCGCTGGCTGAGGCGCGTCCAGATTTCCCGGAAATCGTGCTGCGGCCTGCGGAAATGGCGGCTCACCGCCCGCTGGAGCTTCATCCGGTAGCGGTCCGAGAGCAACAGCACCGCCAGCCCGATGATGCCGAGCAACAGCACGAGTGCCTGCGCCGGCAGCCCGGCGATCCCCCCGAGGCGGGCGACGACATTCGCCAGCAGGCCGACGGCCAGGAAATAGACGCCCGCCAGGACCAGCGTGATCGAGCCCTGGAGCAGCGGCCGGGAAATGTAGATCTCGTGATCCGCCATCCCGGAGCGCAACAGCCCCAGCGTCATCAGCCCGCATCCGAGGATGACCCCGAGGAAGCCGATCTCCGCCTGCTGCGGCCCGAGCGTGGAAAAGAGCAGGGACTGGCTCAGGACGTAGACCTTCACGCCGAAGATCAGGGCGCTCCCCAGGATCACGAACTTGATCCGCCAGCGCGCCATGCCCACGGCGCCCCGGAAGGTGTTCTCGAGGTTGACCAAAATCCCGAGGCAGGCGAGCAGCAGGACGAGCGCCCACACCTTGCCGGCGGGGAGCAAGGCCCCGCTGGCGTGATCCACCAACTCCACTCCCGGCAGAACCACCATCGCCGCCGGTGCCACGGAGGCCAGCACCACGGCCGCCTTCCAGCGGCGGAGGAACTCCGGGCCGTTGCCTCGCGCGTAGAGCAAACTGAAGACCAGCCACGGCGCGTGAACCACGGAAGCCGTCAGCAGCCAAGCTGTCGCCGGAGCCGCCTGTCCGGCCAGAAGCCGCTCGCCGGCCAGCGCAACAAGCGACGCCAGCAGCGCCCGGTTCTCCCAGGCCTTCGGCTTGAAACCGATCGCAACGGCCCCGCAGATCAGGCAACTGGCGGCGGCCAGCCATGGAAGGTGCTCGCTCAAGGAAAGCGGGGGTTCCTACGCAACAAAAGCTTCCAAAGGACGGATGCCGCCGCCCGCCGCGCTGTGGAGGGGACGCCGCGAGAACCGGAGGCCGCCCATCCAACAGTTAGGCGGTCGGACTGTTTTTCCCGTTGTCGAGGCGCGCGGGTTCCGCATGGATCGGCCGGCTCCGCTCCGGGAAGCACAAAAACCCCGGACCGCAAATTTTTTCGCTTTTCTTCAATTTCCGGCTTCCAATTTTTAATAAAACACCAAAAATTTCGAACGCATTGAAGGTTTCACTTGTCAAAGAACTACTTCATGTCCGCTGGCCCCGGCTGCTCGCTTGGGCGGGCGCGGTGGCCTTGGCCGCATCTTCCGCGCAGGCGGCCGTCGCCCCTGGCACGGCACGTTTGACCTGGCCGGCCGTGGATCACCCCGGCCTCGGCGGCTACGTCGTCCACTGGGGAACCCGCAGCGGCGAATACAGCCACACGGCGGACGTGGGGCTCGCGACTTCGGCGGTGATCCCGGACCTTCCCGCCGGCGAGCCGCTGTATTCGGTGGTGAGCGCTTACAGCGTGACCGGAATGAGGAGCGCACCCTCCGAGGAAATCGCTTTCGTTTGGTCCCCTCCCCCGCCCTCCACGGATCCGGGTGATGGCGGGGACGACGGGGAAGTGGGGAATGGCGGGGGCGACGACTCTTCCGATCCGGAACCCCAGCCGCCCGGCGGCGGCTCGAGCAAGGGCACGGCACGATTCCAATGGCCGGCCGTCGACCACCCGTCCGTCGCCGGCTACCGGGTGCACTGGGGCAATTCGAGCGGGACCTACACGCACAGCGTGGAC
Organism: uncultured Verrucomicrobiales bacterium; assembly: GCA_965651855.1. Lineage (GTDB taxonomy): Bacteria > Verrucomicrobiota > Verrucomicrobiia > Verrucomicrobiales > Akkermansiaceae > Luteolibacter. The sequence goes on along the minus strand of CBFGTW010000013.1, from coordinate 46,436 downwards.
GTCGGCCCGACGACCGAAGCGGTGCTCTCCGAGTTCGAGGCGGACGTCCAGTATTTCGCCGCCATCACCGCCTACACCACCACGGGTGAAAGCAGCCCGTATTCCGCCGAGCTTTCGTTCAAATACCTCGCGGGAAGTGGCGGGGAAATTCCGGTGTTCCGCATCGCCAGCCTCAGCCCGCAAGGCGGCGGCGCGGTGCGCTTCGAGGTTTCCGGCGGCAGCGGTAGCGAGATCCGGATCTTCGCGTCGGGCGATCTGGAGCATTGGGAACAAATTTCCAGCGAGCCCTTCGCCAGCGGCGAGTTCACGATCATCGATCCCGGCGCGGATGGCGCCACGCGGCGGTTTTATCGCCTTGAAGTTCATTGAGCCGTCCCCGGACGGGGGGTGTGCGGCTGGGTTCCACCCGCCAGCCGTGCCCCGAGGGCCTTGAGAAATAGCCAGAGGCAGAGGCCGTTGGTGACGGTGTAGCGCCAGAACATCCGCCGGGGTTCCTGGGCCACGCGGAACAACCACTCGAGTCCGGCGCGCTGCACCCAGAGCGGCGCCCGCTTCACCATGCCGGCGAGGACGTCGAAGCTCCCGCCCACCCCTTGGATCACGGTGGCCCCGAAAAGGTGCTTCCAGCGGTCCGCGAGCCGTTCCTTCTGCGGCGAGCCCATGCCGAGGAACAAGATGTCCGGCCGGAGCCGGCGCACCTCGCCGACAACGGCCGGCGCTTCGTCGTCCGTGAAATAGCCGTTGCGGAAGCCGCGGATGTCCAGCCGTGGGTGCCGGCGCCGGATTTCCTCGACGCATGCCTCCAGCACCGGCTGCCGGGCGCCCAGCAGATAGACGGAAAACCCCTCCGCCTCGGCGAGCTCGAGCAGGCTTTGCATCAGGCCGATGCCATCGATCCGCTCGGGGATCCGGTGACCGAGCATCGCCGCCATCGGCAGCATCGGCTGGCCGTCGGTGAGCACGTAGTCGGCGCGCTCCATGATCGGCCGGAGGCTGGGGTCGCGGCGCAGCATGGCGACCTTGTTGGCATTGACGAACTGGATGACGCGCGGGGTTTTCCGGAAGCGGATCGCCTCCGCCACCTCGGCGAGCAATTCGCGGCGCGTCATGCGGTCGAGCGGGCATCCGAGAAACCGGATGCGGCGGAAATTCGTCGGGTTCATGGCCGTCGGAACAGCGGTTTTTATTTTCAGGAAGCTCCCCGGCCGAGCAACACGACGGGCAGCGTCTTGAGGAGAATCTTGAGGTCCAGCCAAGTGGAGCGGTTTTCGATGTACTTCCGGTCGAGCTCCATCCACTGCTCGAAGCTGAGGGTATTGCGCCCGCTGATCTGCCAGAGGCAGGTGATGCCCGGCTTCACCGACAGGCGCCGGCGGTCGCTCCAGTCATACAGGTCCACCTCGTCCGGCAGCGGCGGGCGCGGGCCGACGAGGCTCATCTCTCCGGAGAGCACGTTGAACAACTGCGGCAACTCGTCGATGCTCAGCTTCCGGAGCCAGCGGCCGACCGGCGTCACGCGCGGATCGTCGCGGATCTTGAAAACCGGGCCGGACATTTCGTTGAGGTGCGCCAGCTCGCGCTTCCGGGCCTCGGCGTCGGCCACCATCGAGCGGAACTTGAGCAACTGGAACGACCGCTTGTTCCGCCCGATCCGCTCCTGGCGGAAGAACACCGGCCCGGGGCCGGACAGTTTTACGAGCACGGCCGCCAGCACGAACACCGGAGCCAGCGCCACGATGAGCGCGGCGGCGCCCGCCACGTCGATGGCCCGCTTCACGCACAGTTGCAACAGCAGCCGCTCACGGAAGAAGGTGACCACCTGCTCGCCGTCGAACTCCTCGATCTGCGCCTGGGCGATCGCCTTGACGTCACCGGCCTCCGGCACGAGCCGCACGACCACGCCGAGGTCGCGGCACAGCCGCACCGCGTCGCTCACCGCGCCGAAGTGCCGCCGCAGCGACAGGCAGATCATCACCTCGTCCACCACGCCCTGCTTGAGCACATCGCCGAGGCGGTCGAGCCCGCCGAGGTGATTCAGCGGGGCGTCGCCATCGGCCGGCGCTTCGTCGAGGAAGCCGATGATCTCGTAGCCGAGTTCCGGCCGCGCCTCCATGCGCTCCGCCACCGAGCGGGCCGAAGCGCCGCCACCGAGGAACAAGACATGGCGCCGGTTCCGGCCCGCCTTGCGCCAAGTCCGCAGGAGCGATCGGAGCAGCATCCGGCTGGCGATCAACAGCAGCGTGGTGGCCACCCAGAAGAGCGACACCACCATCGGCGTCACCATCTTGATGTAGAACATCGCACCCGCCAGCAGGAGCAGCAGGCTGGTGACAGTGGTGGCCTTCACCAACTCCAGCGACTGGGTTTTCAGGCTGGTGACCCGGTTTCCATCGTAGTGCACCAACCGTCCGAAGATGAAGAACCAGCCCGCCAGCACGCCCACCATCGCCAGCCCTTCGTAAGCGCGGTAGCTCTTGGCCAGCACCTCGAGGATGAACGTGAACCTGCCACGCTCCTCGACGTAGGCCACCAGCAGGATGAAGGTGCCGACCAGCACCATCTGGTCGAACACGCGGAATGCTTGGATCAGGATCTTGTGCCGGAGACGGATCATGGCGGTGAGGGATCGACCCGCGGCGGCTCACCAGACGCTGCGGTTCACGTGCACGATGTCATACGGCCGCAGGTAGAACGCTTCGCCGCCGCCGCCTCCCAGGGAACTTCCGAGATTCAGCGGGTAGCGGCGCTCGCGGCCGCCTTCGGTGCGGATCACCGCGCTGTTTTTGGGATTCGCGAGGCTGGAGAATCCGCCGGACTCCATCACCGCCTCGAGCGCGGTCATCTGGCGGTCCAGCGGCACCTTTCCCGGCTGGTTGACCGCCCCGGAGACATAGACGGTCGCGGACGGCACCTCCATCGAAACGACGACCGTCGAATCCGTGAGATGCTCGCGGTAGCGGTCCGTCAGCGAATGCTGGAGCGACGCGAGACTTCGGCCGGAAGCCTGCACTTCTCCCAGGCGCGGCAGGTTGATCCGGCCGTTCGGCTGGATTTTCTGGACCTGGTTGAACTCCGGCGCGCCGACATATGTCAGCCGCACGACATCTCCCACCGCGAGCGTGTCACGGGTGAGCGGGCGGCGGGCTTCCACGGGAAGCTGGTAGGCTTCCGGTCCGGGCGCGCAACTTGCGAGGCACCATGCGGCGAGAATCGCCGCGGCATTTCCAACAACTCCGGCGAGGCGCGGCACGCGGCCTCCGGCGGGCATGGTCTGGGTGTTCGCCTCGCGGCTCTCGCGGAGCGCGGGCGGGTTCGATTTCGTTTTCATTGTGTTTCTTGGGGGAAGAATTCGTCAGGTCCGGCGGTGCCCGGTCGTGCGGGCTTCGCGGAAGCGCAGCAGGCAGGCCACGCCGAGGACCGGCAACAGCGACAGCGCGAAGAACAACGGGCCGCCGTGGTGGTGGATCCAGCTGTCGAGGACCTGCGGTCCCCGGTGCATGCACAGCGTGCCGAGCACCGCGATCCGGAACGCGTTCCGCAGGATGCCCAACGGCAAGACGATCGCGACGAGCAGCAGTCGGTGACCGGGCGAGCGGAGAAACAACCAGCCGGCCACCAGGGTGGTGATCAGGAGCACCAGCGTGGACCGGATCCCGCTGCATTCCCGCGCCACCTCGAGCACGGCGCCGGGAACCTCCAGCACTTGGCCGGAGCGGAAAACCGGCACGCCCGCCAGCTCCAAGGCGAACCGAGCCGCCCACGCGGATCCTCTCATCAGCAGGTCCTCCGCACCGGCTACCAGCAGGTCCGGCAGCGGAATCATGAAGACCAGGAACGCCGCGGGAAACGCGAGCTGGCGCATCCGGGCCGCGCCGAGAAACAGGAAACCGCCGGCCACCGCCGACAGCAGGAAAACCGCGACCCGATGCGCGATCCGGTCGTTGAAACTCAGCCCGCCCGCGAAGCCGAGCGCCCAAGGTGCGAGCCAAACCAGCACCGCCAGCAGCGCGAGTCCGCCCGCCCCGGCCAACGCCGACTTCCGATCCCGTTCGAGCCTCCCCTTCCACTGCTCGCGGCCCAGATAGAGCGAGATCAACGGGATCAGCAGGATATGGGAATGCAGCTCTTCGTCGAGCGCGTGCCGCACCAGAGCGGTCAAGGGCGAGACGAAAACCAGTATCAACAGCACCAGGAACGCGCCCAGTCCGGCGATCTCGCCAGATACGCGGTCACCGCGCCCGGAGGCTTCCGCGGCGGGAATGGCGGCGGGTTTGTCCATTTTCGGGAAGGATTTTGTAATGTTGGCCGGGTCGCCGCTTCAGGCTTTCCAGACCTTGTCCGGCTCGACGGCCAGGCCGTTCATTGCATTGCGGGTGTCCACCACGCATCGGCTCCAGCGGCCCAGCTCCTCGTAGTCGATGCACGAATGGGCGGTGCTGATCAGCACGGCGTCGAAGGACGCGATCGTCCGGCGGTTCCACTTCACCGACTTCGTGCCGGCCCAATGGCCGTGCTCGCGGCTCGGCCGGATGACCGGAACATAGGGATCGTAGTAACCGACGATCGCGCCCCGTTGGTCGAGCATTTCCATCAACTTGTAACTCGGCGACTCGCGGTCGTCGTCGACGTTCGGCTTGTAGGCGAGGCCCACCACCAGCACGCGGGCGCCGTTCACCGCCTTGCGCGTCTTGTTCAGCGCGGCCGCCACGCGGCTCACCACGTATCGCGGCATGGCCGTGTTCACCTCACCCGCCAGTTCGATGAATCGGGTGGCATGGTCGTATTCGCGGGCCTTCCAAGTCAGGTAAAAGGGATCAATCGGAATGCAGTGCCCGCCCAGACCCGGACCGGGATAGAACGGCATGTAGCCGAAGGGTTTCGTCTTCGCCGCCTCCACCACCTCCCACACATCCACGCCCATCGCGGCGTAGACGAGCTTCAGCTCGTTGACCAAGGCGATGTTCACGCTGCGGAAAATGTTCTCGAGCAGTTTCGTGGCTTCCGCGGTGCGGCAGTTCGACACGGGCACGAGCCTCCGGATCGCCTGCCCGTAGAGGGCCATCGCCTTCTCCAGACAAGCCGGCGTGTAACCGCCGATGACCTTGGGGATTTGGGCGACGATGCTCTCCGGATTCCCCGGATCCTCGCGCTCGGGTGAAAACGCCAGGTGGAAATCCGTTCCCGCCACCATCCCGGAGCCCTCCTCCAGGACCCGCCGGAGGTCGTCGTCGGTGGTTCCGGGATAAGTCGTGGATTCGAGCGCCACCACGGTCCCGCGCTTGAGGTGAGGCGCGATGGCCGCGCCCGACTTCAGGACATAGGAAATGTCCGGCTCGCGGTTCTGGCTGAGCGGCGTCGGCACGCAGATGATCACGGCATCGACTTCACGCACCCGGGAAAAGTCGGTGGTGGCGCTGAATAGTCCGTCGTTCACGAGCCGGCCGATCTCCTCGCCGGAGATATGGTGGATATAACTTCGTCCGGCCTGGATCGCTTCCGTTTTCACCGGATCGACATCCAGTCCGAGCACTTCGACGCCGGAGCGCGCGAACTGGAGTGACAACGGCAGGCCGACGTAGCCAAGCCCAATGATGGCAGTTTTCATGGTTCTCTGGGGGAAGAGGGAAACGGGAGCGACGCAGGGTTCATCCCGGCGGCGAATGCGGCCCCGGCGGACGCGAATCCGCCGCGGATCGCCGCCGGCGGCGCAGCAGGACCACCATCGCGGCCGGAATGACAAACAGCGGCATTCCGGGCTCTGGGACGCACAGGCCGTCCGGCGGCTCGAGATTGGTCCACACCAAGGTCATGGATTGCGTCTCCACATCGCTGGTATAATAGAAGCAGGCCGGCGAAGGTTGTGGGTCGTCCGGATCAATCGTCGCCGTGAAATCGCCGAAGTGGACCCAAGCCGTGGAGCCCGCGAGCGCTTCTTCCGAACCGCCCGGTGCCGGCGCGTCCCAACGGACGATCACCCGGTACGGATCGAACTCGGTGTCCAGCCCGACCGGCGTCGGGAAAGTCGGATCATGATACACCTGCACATAAACCGGAGGAGCGTCATCGGATCCCGGGACATGTCTGTCCATCTGCCAAGGCTCGTGACTGAAGCTCACCGTGATGCGGATTTCCGAGGCGGGATCCCCGGGAACATGGAGCGCGCCCCAAATATCCACCTGCACCAGCGTCACGGCGTGACCGGACGCGATACCGAGGATCTGAAGCGCGACCGACGCGCGGAATACCGCAAATCCTGACATGGATCCCGGGGGGGTGGGAGGCTGCCGGGCGCCAAGCCCGGACATGTGCGTGACGCTCAGGCGCTGTGCTCGAGGACCGGGGGATCGCCACACCAGGACCGCGCGGACCCGCTCCGACGCCAGACCGCTTCCGCGCGTGCCACGCGGAAATTCGTCAAAGCGAGGAACAACTGCGCCTGAGGCCAGCGCAGGAACGGGAACCGGTGCCGGATGCCGCCACGGTAGACGCGGGTGACGAAATGCCCGTCCGGCAGCTGGTGGCGGGAGACGAGCCTGGCGACGAGCCTTTCCGCCAATTCTCCGGCCTCCGGAATGTCTTTCCGCAGCAGCGTTCCCAACGTGATGGCTTCAGCCACGTTGTACATCTCCAAAGTCGCCAGCTGGAAACGCGGCTCGACCGCGAACGAGCGGGGATTTCCGGAAGAATCGATCAAGTTCCGGAGATAAAAGTCAAATCCACGCCGGATCGCCTCCCCCACCCGCGGGCTGCGGAGCGCGCGGTTGAGCTTGTGGAGATTCTTCAGGTTGAAGCAGGTGTGGAAGTTGTCGATGAAGCTCGGAGAGTCTTCCATTGCATAGAACCACGCTCCGTCGTCCCGCTGCGAATCCAGCACGAAGTTCAGGTTGCGGGTCGCCGTCGCGCGGTAGTCTTCCCGGTCGAAGCGGCGGGCCGCGTCGAAAAGCACGAATGCACGGTAGGCGCTGGCATTGACGACCCGCCGGTCATCGAAGGGCGAGTAACTCGCCGCCGCCGAGTTTCCACCGGTGGGGATGTCCTTGAGGTCGTCGTGGACGAACCGCGCGATTCCCCGGGCAATCTGCAGATGCGCGGGGTCGCCTGTGGTCTCGAACAGCCCGACGAACGCCTCGTAGGCATACGGCGTGCAGGTGATGTAGGGAGTGTTCTTCGGCCACGGGCTGCCGTGGCCGTTTTCCCAGTCGAACGGATAGCCCCAACAAGGGCCGCTGAAGCCGGGGATGGCCTCGGCGAGAAGATCCCGCCCGAGATCCAGCGCCCGGTCGAGATGCCGCCGGGCCCCTTCCAGCGCATGCAGGTTCAGGAACGCCAGGACCAACTGCGCGTCCGCGGTGGCGTACCGTTGCTTCTCCACCACCAGCCGCCTCATCCAAGGGCAGAACATTTCCATCGCGAGCAGGGGAGCCACCAGCGGCATACCGATGCCACGATGCTTGTAGTAGATCTTCCTCGACCACAGCCCGTAGCGCGTCCCCCAGATGTCGTAGGGGTCGTGGCTCGCGCAGCCGGCGCGGTCGAGCCAGACGACGAAGCGGTCACAAGCCGCCGCCAGCGCGCTATCGTCCAGTTGCTTCATCGTGTGGCGGACCAGAGTCCGCGGTTCAGGCAGCCGGCGCGTCACCCGCCGGCCGGAGTGCGGCGAGTTCCAGGCGCCGGGAAAGCGCCTGCGCGAGCGCGTCCATGGAAATGACCTCAAGGTCCGGATCGGCGGCCACCCCGGAAAGGAAGGCCTCGAATCCGCGGTGGTCCCGGTGTTCCTTCGTGTGGCCGATCAGGACGATCACATCCATGTCACCCGGCGGCGGAGCCGGCGCTTCGCGGATCCACCTCAACATCCGCGACGGACTCATGTTGTGGAAATCCAGCTTGATGGGCACCGGGCGGCCGAGGAAACGCAGCACGTCCGCCGGCGATCTTCCGATGCCGAGTTGATCCACCATCTCACGCCTCCGTTCGTCCGGCACCGAGCGGGAAAACTTCGCCAGCAACCGGCGCGGCGTGAACTGGTGGATCCGGCGCGCCATCCGCGAGTGGATCGGGACCTCCACGACCGGTCCCGACGGATCCTCGACGGCCACGTCTTCCGATACGCGCCAGTGCCGACGCCCCTCGGGCGCGGCCCGGAAGTCGAGCTGCGCGCGGTCATCCGACCGGACCAATCCCCTCACGAGCGAGCTGTCGACAACGATGCCGTTGGCCGCCAGGCCGCGCAGGAGCTTCCTGCCCGGCTGCGCGCAGAAGGCACCGGCGCGATAGCAGGTGGCCGGCCGCGAAAGCCCGGCCGCCGCCCGAAGTTCGTCGACCACCGCCTTGCGCTCGCGGAGGTAGTCCGCGGTCTCTTCATCGCTCGCAAAGAGGCTGTCGACCGTGGCCCGGGAGCGGTTGAGACGCCACCTGCCGCGTTCAAAGCCACTGCCAACCCATTCCGGATGCAAGTGAAGCTGCAAGTCGTGGCCGCGGCCGGCCAATTCCACTGCCTGTCGGTGAATCTCCTCCGCGGGATCGTAGCCGCAATGCCGCCGCAGGATCCGCTTCTCGCGACGGAACGCCACGAACTCCTCGACTTCGAAAAAGACGGTCAATGGCATGCCGTGGCGCTCGCAGGCCTCCGCCATTCTCCCTGCGGGCACCACGACATGCCGACGCACGTCGCCGGTGCCATTGCCGAAGATCTCGTAATCCACCGTCAGCAGCAGCTTCCGCTTCATGGTCGTAGGAGGGGCGAGACCCGGGGCGAACCCCGGATGCAATGCTCGCGGCAGGCAGCGGCTTCCCGACTACTCGCCGGGCGGGTCCGTCTCGATGATGTCGGGACCCTCCACGGAGGGCTTTCCGGGGGCGGGGATCGGCGGCTCCTTGTCCGGGTCACCTCCGTCATCCGAGCCCTCGCCCGCGAATTCGAACGCCCCGATGTCCCACGCAGGACCTTGGGGGCGGGCGGTCCGCTTCTGATCCACCCGGATTTCGACGCCCACCCGCTCCTTGTAGAACGCGTAGGCATCCACCGGACCCCCGCGCGCCCCCGAGTCGATACAAGGCGAGCCCTCACTCAGCCGGAAATCGCGAACGCTCGCGTTCACGAACCTCGGCGCGGAAGTCAAATCGCCGGGACCGAGCTTCACATTGAACAAATTCGGGCCGTTGTTCGCGGGGTTGTAGATGCAATTCGCCCCCCAGTCCGTAAACTTCTCGAAATACCCCGCATCATTGAACGCGACATCCCTCGCTCCATTGGTCCCGTAGACCTCGGATATGATATTTCCAAATATCGAAAGCCTCACCTCCATCCAGAACCCGGACTCCGCCGGAGAGACGCCCGTCATCCCATCCGGGTACTTGGACGAATAGATCGCGACATACTGTTTCCCCTCATAGGTCACGAGATAGCCTCCATAGTAGGTCTTCGACGGATCATATTCCGCCTGCACGTAATCCTGAATCCTGATCCCCCCCTCGCAATCATGGATGGTGTTGTGAAGTATCCAGGTGTTGCCGCGGATGTTTCTCAGGTCGATCGCCGGCGGCACCCCCGGGTAGTCCGACGGATCCCGACGCGTCTGGTAGAATGTGTTGCCGATGATTCCGAGATACCCGCACGACGATGTTCCCACCCCTTGCCTTCCGTCCCTCATCCTATTGAAAATAAACCAAATTTCCTCTGGATAATTGTCGTGAAATCCGGATCCCGAAGAGTCGCCGGAATAGTGGAATGTGGCACCCGCACCCGATCCGGTCGATTTGTGCACCCCGTCCACCCAGACGTCACGATGCCCCCAGATCTCGTTCTCGGAAAAAACGACCACCTTGCCGGTGGCCTTGATATCGATGGGGTCCGTGAGGTTTTCGTAAATACGATTTCGACCGACAAAGAGATGATCCGAAGTTCGTTCCGCGGCATGCGAGAACTGCATGCCGTCCTCGGCCGCGTCATGAATGGCCGCGTCGAGAAGCCAAAAGTAAGAGACGTTCCGCGAGACGTAGACGCAACATTCCTCGCCGGGTGCGTTCTTGTCACCGAAGGAAGCGATCTCGCCGCCATGCCAGACGACATGCTCGACGCGGTCCTGGCTGCCGATCGTACCGCCCGTGATGGTGAATCCGCTGCCGTCGGGAACCGTTCCCGTGCCAATGGCCTTGCAGTCCCGCCACACGATATGGTCGAAGGAATTTCCGGCCGCTTTCGGCCGGATCGTCGGCCGCCCGCCCCCGCGCCACTCGAGCCCGTCGAACACCAGATAGGAGATCCGCGGCGTATCCGACCAGCCGATGTGCAGGACGTTCGTGAAAACCGGTCGATCCACGCCGACGAACCAGATGGGTTCCTCAGGCGTGCCGAGGCCGCGGGGATTGAAGACGCCGGTGTAGGGGCTGGCGATGGCGGCGGGATCGCCATCGCCGTGGATCTCGACGTAATCGCCGGCGGTGTAGACCTTGTTCGGGACTGTCGCCCGAGGTTTGCCGGGATGCCCGAAGGCGTTGCCGCTGTCAGTGGCGTCCGGGTGGGTGTTGTCCACGAAATAGGCGTCGCGGTCGAAGCCGGCGGCGCGGGTGTTCTCCACCGGAGGCTCGCGATGCCAGCCCGGGCAGTGGGTCGTGGTGTCCGGCTTCGGAGCGCGGATGGGCTCGAAGCCCCCGAAGTGGGCCGCGGGATCGGGAATCCCGATGGGAGGCACGAAGTCGGCGGCTGCCCGGACAAATCCGGCAAGCGCGAGAAACAAGAGAATGTGGACGGTTTTCATGGCGGGTCGCTGGGTTGTGCCGCGCCGGGATGTGCCCGGCTCGTTCGGATTGGCGGAAGATCGATGGGCCGGATGGCGCGGGGCGCTCGTCATCGCGGAGGTCCAACATCGGCGCTGTAGACGAAGCGGCGGCGGCGTTCAATTCGATTCGACGCATGTGCCACGCCCGGCCTCGCGCGCGGCCTCGGCAGGCGTAAGCGCAAGCGCTTCGCGATAGACGTGGTGGAGCGTCTCGCCGATCAGGCGCCGCGAAAGGCGGCTGACGAAAACCTGACGGGCCGCCACACCGAGACGCTCCCGCTCCGCCGCGTCCGACAGCAGACGCGCGATGGCTTCGGCGAGCTGCACCGGATCGCGTGGTTCGACGAACAGAGCCGACTTGCCGTGTTCGAAAAACTCGGGGACCGCCCCCACGGGTGTGGTGACGATCGCCTGGCCGGCGGCAGCCGCCTCGAGAACGACCAGCGGGAAATTCTCGAAGTGGCTCGGGAGGACGAAGATCGCGGACCGCTGGAACAACTCGATTTTATCCCTTCCCCGGACGAGCCCGTGGAGGTGGATCCGGTCGTGCGCGCCGGTCTGCGCGATCCTCTCGATCACGCGCTTCCTGATTCCGGGTTCGCGCTCCGGGCCGGCGATATCGAGACGGAAGGCAGGAAACTCCCCGCCGAGTCGCGCCGAGGCCTCGATGAGTTCGAACACGCCCTTGTCCGTGCCGAGGATGCCGACGGCAAGCACCCGGGGTTCATCCCGGGAGAGGGGCATCGCTAGAGCCTCCCGCTCGAAATCAGGGGCGATGGGGTTGTTGACCACGCGAATGCGGCCCGGGGCGATTCCCACCTCGCCCGCGATCCGGGCGCGCCAGCGCTCGCTGAGCACCACGAAGAAATCCAGGCGCCGGAGGCACCGCAAGGCAAAGCGGCGCGCCGCCGGCGACAGTCGCTCCCAGCGATCGAGAAACGCGCCGCTGTGGAGGTGGCCGATGGTCCGCGCTCCCGCGAGGCGGGCAAGCCCGAGCATGACGAGTCCCTTGCCCAAGGCCGGACCGGAACTCACCGCGTAGTGGGCGATGGCAGGTCGGTGCCGGAGGAGATTGAAACACCAGATCGAAAGATGTTTGGCGAAATAATAGATATTCCACAAATTCCACCGCGCCTGCCGCTCCGTGCCGTGTTTGCGGCGGGTGGCCGAGAGGATGAACCGATAGCGCCCGGCGAGCGATCCGGCCAAGGCCTCGTTCACCGCGGAGACCGACTCCGCGGGATCGTCGGCCGCCGGCCCCATCAAGATCACGGGCATTTCCTCGCCAGTCATGACATTCGCTTCCATTCGGATGGTTCAAAAGCACGCGGCCCGTGCGGCTCGGGGCCGGTAGGCAGCTCGGGCGGTTCCCGCATCGTCCACGGCGCGGTGGTAGACGCGCGCCGTCCTTTCCGCCACGCGGTCGGGATGATAACGGTCCAGCGCGTGGTGCCGGGCCGCCTCGCCCATGGCGGCGCGCAGATCCGGACGATCGAGCAACTCCCCGAGGTGGCGCGCGATGTCCCGGAGGTCGAGCGGATCGACAAGGAATCCGGTCTCGCCGTGGCGCACCATGTAGGGCATGCCGCAGCGGTTCGACGCCACCACGGGCACGCCCGCCGCCATCGCCTCCGCGAGTCCCATCGGCGCGCCTTCTTCCAAGGAGACAAGCGCGAAGACGGAGGCACCGGAGAGTTCGCGCCGGATGCCCTCCATCGTCAGGTTTCCGAGCAGGACGGCGCGCCGGGACGCATCCAGCTCGGCGCTCTCTCGCAGCGCGATTCCGTAACGCTCCTCACCCACTGGGCCGGCGAGTCTCACTTCGCCCGCCCCGTCCAGAAGAGCGGCGGCCCTCACCAGCGCCTGTTGGTTCTTCCGCGGGCATAGAACGGCGGCCGAGAAAATCGCAGCCCCGGTTTCCTTCCGTGGAAGGGAGAAAAACGCGGCATCCACCGGGTTATCGATGTCGTGGATCATGCCCCGCGCGATGCCGCGGAGCCGCTCGCGGACATAAGGCGAGATCGAGATGATGTGCGGCTGCTCCGCCCATGTCCGGAGTTCCTCGCGCTTCCAGGCGAGCGCCCTCACCCGCGCGAGGGCACCGGGGTGATGGCGGGTGTCTTCATGAATGAAGCCGTGGATGGTGAAAACCCGGGGGAACGGCAGATCGCGGGTCATGATGCCGAAGGTGTCGTGCGCGTGGACGACGTCCGGCTGGAGCGACGCGAGAAAGCGCCCCAAGGCGTCCCGGCCCGCGCCCGCCGCGAAGGCCAACATCGGCCCGGGCGGCTGCGGTAGCCGGTGAACGACCGCACCCGCCCACCTGCTGGAGGTTTTTTCGCGGATCCCGCAATCAAATGTGATGACGTGCAAATCCATATCTCCGCGGCGGGCGAGCGCCGCCACCAGATTCACGCTCACGGTTTCCACTCCTCCCCGCGGTGCGGTGGGATCGCGGGGGAACCATGTTGCCAGCGCCACCTTCATCTTATCTCGAGGAACAGGATTCCACAGCTGCCGTCCAAGCTTTGTCCGGTGGATTGGCCAGGACTTCGCGGATCGCTCCGCCCAGCCGGTCTCCCACCGCCTGCCAGTTGTAATGACGCGCCGCCCGCTCGCGGGACGCCCGGCCCATCGCCGGCAGGGAGTCCGGCGCGCGCAACAGCGAATCCAGCGCGGAGTGGAGCGCATCGATGTCACCGGGCGGAACCAGCAAGCCGTTGACGCCTTCGCGCACCATGTCCGGCACGGCGCCAACACGCGTCCCCACGACCGGGAGCCCGGCGTGCATGGCCTCCACGAAAGCGATGCCGAAGGGCTCGATCCGGGTCGGCAGACAGAAGATCGACGCGCTCGCGTAAAGGGCCGGCATTTCTTCCAACGGGACTCTCCCCATCACCTCGCAGCCCGCGACGGCGATCTTCGGCGTGCAGCCGACGATCCGGAGCCTTGCCGTCGGGTGGTCCCGCCGGAGACGCTTGAATGCTTCCAAGAGTTCCGGACCTCCCTTGCGCGTCCAGTCGACGCCGACGAAGAGGATTTCCGGGCCACTCCCGGCGATTGCCGGCAACGCTGCCCGGATTTCACCGCTACCCGGAGCATTTCCGCCCGCCCGGACACACCGCAAGCGCTCAGCGGCGAGACCGTAGTCCTCTCTCAACGACCGGGTGACATGCCGGCTCATCGTGAAGACCCGCGCGGCGTTCCGGTAGATCTCGGCCTCGAGATCGAGCCACCAGCGCGGCATCAACCGCTTGGGATTGAACGCGGGATAGCCGAGATTCGCCAACTCGGTGTGGTCCGTGTAAACGAAGTGCGGGACGCCCGGTGTGGAACCATCCCACATCGACTGCGTTTGGAACGAGAACAGGCAGTCGAGTTCGGTGACAATCCAGCGGATTTCCCGACGCAGCAGATGATACGCGGCCGGCGTCTGGAGCAGCGAATCCCTCGGATCCATCCGGCGCAACAGCTCGAGCGGCCCGGGCCGCCGGAGCGCCGCCAGCGCGAGTCCGGCGGTGCGGGCCGGCCAGCGGAACAACAATTCCGCGACATCGATGAGGTGAAGCTCCCGATCCAGAAAGACGCGACGGAGCTGTCGCTCGACATTCGCGTTGATATGGGAAAATCCGCCGTAGCAGATGAAGGCGATGGGCTTTCCCGGTTTCATCGGATCGCTTCCAGAATTTCCCGCTCAAGGCGGGGCATCACGATTTCCGGATCGTGATGACTTGATACATATCGGTGGGCCTGGCCCGAGCACTTTGCATGGAAATCCCCATCCGTGAGCAGGCGGCGGATCGCGTCGCGGACGCCCGGGCGGTCCTGTGCGACGAGACCGAGGCCGGCGCGGGCGATGACGCCATCCGGATCAAAGGTCGAGACGACCGGCACTCCGCGGCTCCAGGCTTCCAGGAAGGTGTTTGGAAATCCCTCGTAAGCGGACGTGCAGCAAAGCACGCCGCACTGATGGTAGAACTCTCCCACTTGATCCTTCGGCACGCGTCCGTGCAGCGTGACATTCGCCAGATCCGCCGCTCGCGCGGCGACTGACGCGCTGTAGGCACTCTCGTCGAGCGGGCCGACCAGATCGAAGTGCCATCCCGGTTCCATCGCCGCGACATCCAGCAGGAACTCGAGCCGTTTCACCGGACAAATCCGCCCGACCCACAGCACGCGCGGAGGGACCGTATCCCGCCGCCGCGGCACGCCCGGGCTGCTGCAGGGCATCGGCACCACGGACGATTGTACGCGCCAGTGCCCGGCCAACCGCTGCCGCTGCCATTCGGTCTGGGCGATCACTCGATCCGCGCGCTCGAGGCCCAGCGCGTAGAGCCGCTTCTCGTGGAACGCCCGCATTTCGGGCAGCCGCGGATCGCAGTCCGCGTTGCTCGCCAAAGCGAACACGAACCGCCGGCCGTGAATCCGGCACCAGAGAGCGATCTGCCCGGTCACGCATTCGCCGCAATTGTGGTAGCAAACGTCAGCGTCCGCCCGCCCCAACGCGGCGTGGAGCGACGTCCACTTCGGATGAAAAAACCGCAGGCCCGGCAAGCCCGCCCGCGGCCTGCAGATCTTGATGACACGCACCCGGCCGATCCATTCCTCGTCCGGCCCGCCTTCATGCCACGTGAGGAAACTCACCCGGTGTCCGCGGTCCGCGAGCCAAACCGCGAGCCGGCTTGTCTGCGACTCGACCCCGCCGACGAATCCCGCGCCGCGGCCACTGATCGCTCCGTAGCCGTTGTGGGAAACGATGCAGATCGAGGCCGTCGCGGACGGCGGGTCGGCGGTGCGGCCGCGGCGTGCGGGCACGGCATCCACGGTGACGGGTGCGTTCATCGGAAGGGACAGTCAGGCATCCGCGCCGCAGGCATCGGCCGCGGGAGCATATTCTTCCAGGGACTCGCGGCCCACGTACCAGCGGACCGCTTCATCGAGGCCGCGGCGCACGTCGTGCGTCGGCTCGTAGCCGAGCAAGCGTCGCGCCTTCCCGATATCCGCGTTGGAGTGACGGATGTCGCCGGGGCGGAATCCCCGGTATTCCGGATCGGGGATCTCCAGCTCCGGCCGCAGCGCCGCGACCCGCTCCCGGATCAGCTCGAAAAGCTCGGCCAAGGTCGTCCGCCCGGCCGCGGCGACGTTGAACACCTCGTTCACGGACCCCGGGCGCCGGGTCTCGGCGGCGAGGAAGTTCGCCTGCACGACATTCGAAACGTGGCAGAAATCGCGCGAAGTACGACCATCGCCGTAGATCACCACCGGCTCGTTGCGGAGCATGCCGCGGATCCACCGTGGAATGACCGCCGCGTAAGCCCCCGCCGGGTTCTGGCGCGCGCCGAATACGTTGAAATACCGCAGCCCGATCGTCTCCATCCCGTACGTCCGGGCGAAGACTCCCGCGTAAAGTTCCCCCATCCGCTTCGACGCGGCATAGGGCGAGAGCAGATTTCCCTCGACGCCCTCCACCTTCGGCAGCGCCGGGTGATCGCCGTAAACCGAGCTGCTCGAGGCGTAGACGAAGCGGCGCACCCCGCGATCCCTGGCCGCCACCAGCAAGTTCAGCGTGGCGTTCACGTTGTTCGCATGCGTGTCCAGCGGCCGGTCGATCGATCGCGGCACCGAGCCGAGCGCCGCCTCGTGGAGCACCACGTCCACGCCGTCGCAGCAGGCGTGGCAGGACTCCAGGTCACAGGCGTCCGCCTCGACGAAGCGGAAACGCGACCACGCCTCCCCGCCGACGCGCTCGCGCACCTGCGCCAGGTTGCAGGGCCGTCCGGTCAGGAAGTTGTCCATGCCGACCACCCGCCGGCCGGACGCCAAGGCGGCCTCGAGCAGGTGGGATCCGATGAAGCCCGCGACTCCCGTGATCAGCCATGTCTCCGGTTCACGTGTGGTTTTCATAACATGTCTGTTGGAACTGCACGTGGCGCGCGTCAGCGCGCGGCCTTCCGGACCACGCAGCAAATCATGTGGCCCACGCGGTCGTCGCCGAGCCGGCGGAGCAGCCACCGCGCCGGGGCGTTCAAGCGCGTTTCGTGGCTGCGGCGGTCGTAGCGACCCGCCAGCCGGCCGAAGCTGAAGACCAGCCCGCCCGCTCCGCCGAAAGCGAAGCAGCGCTCCACCTCGAAACCGGCCCGCTCCAGCTCTTCGCGGATCTGTGCCTTGGTAAACTGGTATTGATAAAAGTAACCTTCGAAGTCCACGTCGAGAAAGACGTCGTCCCGGTAGCGGTCGGCCAGCACCTCGCGGTGGGAGCGCGGGTTCGCGTTCGGCACCGGAGGTCTGCCGGAGATCCTGCGCAAGAAGCGGTTGCTTTTCAGCCGCCGCGACGGTTCCTGGATCCAGCGCTTCCCGATCGCCCGCAGCGGAAAGAAGTGGGGCACCGTGACGATCGCGACTCCACCCGGCTTCAGAACGCGGTGGAACTCCGAAAAGACCTTCCGCGGCCCCTCCGGAACATGCTCCGGCGAACCCATCGCGACTACTCCCGCGAAGGACTCGTCCGGATACGGGAGGTCGCGCATGTCCCCGTTGTCGAACCGGACCGAAGGATCGTAGGCGAGGGAACGCTCCCTCAGTGTCTCGCTCCAGTCGATGCCCACGGACTCGATTCCATGGCGCTTGAAGTAATGCATCCACTGCCCGCTCCCGCAACCGGCCTCGAGGACCGGCTGATGCTGGCGGAAGGTCTCCACGTACAGCGGCCGGAGAGCATATCCCTCACACGCCCGGATCTGATCCTCGAGCGTGCGGTTCATGAATCCGGTCTCGAAGATGCCGGACACCCGGTTTGGAGCGGTTGCGCAAGTCGTGTTCATGAATTCAGGGGGTCTGCAAGCCCTCGACGGTTCCCACCGCCGCACGACCCCGCCGTCCGGTCCTGGCGAGAAGTTCCTCATAGATGAGCGCCACGCGGACGGCATGGCCCCGGCGGTCGGGAACGGATTCCGGAATCCGCGCCCGGGAAGCCATGGCGCCCCGCAGCTCGGCAGCTTCAAGCAAACGTGCCATCGCATCCTCCAGCGCTCCCGCATCGTTCCGGGGAACGAGCAGCCCGTTCGCCCCGTCGACGATCACATCGCCTGCATTGCCGACCCGGGTCGCGATGCATGGGAGCCCCGCTTCGAGCGCCTCGAGGAGCGCGTTGGAACATCCCTCGGAGCGCGACGGCGAGACGTAGACGTCAGCCGCTGCGAGAAGCGGGGGCAAGTCGGAGACATGACCGGTGAATATCACCCGATCCGCGGAATCGGACGGGCGAACGGCTCGGGCCACCATTTCCCGGATCCGTTCTTCGCCGGGCACGTCGACGGCTCCGACCAACAGGAGACGGCACGGAAGTCCTCTCGCGGCAACCTGCCGGAAGGCGGAAACCAGCAGGTCCCATCCTTTCACCCACTCCATCCGGCCGACAGCGGCGAAGACCAGCTCGTCTTCTCCGATTCCCAGCTCCCGCCGCGTCACCTCGCGGGCGGCATCGCGTCGCTGCATTTCCGGCCGCGGGTTGTTGAGAACGCATACTTTTCCCTCCGGAACACCCAGTTGGACCAATTCCCCGGCCACGGCCCCCGACACCGCGATGATCCGGGTGGCGAGCCGCGCGGACAGCCGCGTGGTCGGGGCCAGCCGCTCCCTCCACCCCGGATCACGGCATTGCTCGTAATGCGAGTTCATGGAGCGCTTGCACCAGACCTTCACCGGCACGCCTGCGAGCGAGGCACCCAGGAGCGGGGTCATGTGACGGTTGTCGCAGTGAAAAACCGAGCATCGGGTCCGTCGGCAGAGATCGTGGATCGCCCGGACGTGCGCTGCATCGAAGCTGCTCCTTGGACGGCCGAGCCGGTGCAGCCGGACGCCGAGGGATGTCAGCCCCTCGAGCCATGCCGGATCCTCCGGTTCCCGTTCCACGACGAGGTTGCACTCCCAGCCCCGGTCCGCGAGCACGCCGAACGCGATCTCGAACTTGCGGACGTGCCGGAGCGACTTGAAGTGGCTCCCCCAATAGCGGGTGAGAATCCGGTCCATGGGCGTTTCAATTGCGGTTTCGGACGCCCCTCACCAACGGCGGCAAACTGCCCGCTCAAGGCGCTGCCGGACATCCGCCGGGAGGGAAGCACCGGTCGAAACCCTGAACTCCCGCGGGGGAGCGGCCCGCCGTCCGGCGGAAACGCCCGCACCAAGCCAGAGGCTCGAGATCTCTTCCAGATATCCTTCCGGGCTGCGACAGATATCTTCGTAATCCACCGCGACATGCCTCGCCGGATCGATCGCGGAAAGGTCGCGCTCGATGTCCGCCTCGATCGAAACCACCTGTGCGGCCGCACGTTCCGGAAGATCGAGATGCAACAACGACTCGAAGTTGCTCGGCTTGGCGGACATCCAAGGCAAGTCCGGGCGACGCAGGATATTGTGGTAGTGCGAGCGGGCGCTGAGAGCCGGATCCCGGCGGATCCAGACAAACACGCACGTGGGAAAGCATTCGTCCAGCGTCCGGATCTTGACGCTGTTCGCGATGGACTTGCCGACAAATGGAGCCCGGACGATGCCCGAGATCCGGCCGACCATGGTGGCAGCCGACCGCTTGGCTTCGCTGGAGACGGACGCTTGTTCGCGGAACGATCGCTCGGTTCCGAAATATTTCGCCCACACCGCGTCGGCCTGGCTCGGCGAAGTCTTGCCCTCGGTTTCGCCATAGCGACTTTCATACGAATGGCTTCCGCGGAGGCGGTGCCGGCACATCAGAGTGACTCCCGACGGAGCCTCCGGGTGACGGTTCGCGAGATTGCACAAATAGGAAGTTCCCAAGCAATTCACCGCCAGCTGGTACGCAAGCGTTGTTCCAGTCCGCGGCGCGCCGACGACGAACATCGGAGGATCGGCGCGATGATACCAGAACGCCGCTCGTTCCGCGGCACGGAACGTGGCGTCCGCCAAGTGCCATCGCCGCGCCCGGCGGGACACGGCGGGAATTGTCAGCAGGTCGTTCATATCGGAACTTTCCGAAGTTTAGCCATCGCCCGCTTCCCCAATTGTCCGGAGAACTTCCGGCACGCCAGTCCGCACGGCAGGAGATCGTCCCATGCGAGGACGGCCCAGCATTTGCGGGAAAAGTAGGGTCTGAGCGTCGACCCGAAGCCGGGCCTCTTCGGGCATTTCACCAATGTGATGATGTCCGCGCCGGCGGAGATCCAGAACACCCTCCGCCCGCTGTCGCGCGGCTCGGGAAGCGCTTTCCCGAGCACGAGATCTTGGTAGGCCAATGCCGGCGGATCGACACCAACAGCCGGCCCAATGGCGTGGAACGCCTCGGGTCTGGCATTGAGTTCGATGAAAAAGAGTTCGTCCGTCGAGGAATCCTTTTTGAACTCGATGCCAAAGATGCCGACATATCCGAGGCAGTCCAGCAGCCGGCGCGCTTCATCTTCGACCCGTTCATCCGGAAAGGCGGCCATCACCGTCCCCACTCCCCCGGTGCCCGAGCCCGTCTGGCGCCATTTGAAGCCGCTCGCCATCCTGCACTCGCCGGCGCGGTTGCGGTAGCCGATCGCCCACTTCAGCGCCTGGTCCGGGCCTTCCACGTATTCCTGGATCAGGGAGCCCTCCGGCCCCGGCATCACCTCCCGCATCCGCCGGCCGAGCTCCGCCGCATCCCGGCCGAATATCACCTTGTAGGACGGAACGCGGTCGGCGAGCTCATGGGGCAGCGGTTTCGCGATCAAGGGCATTGCCGTGCTCCGTCCGATGGTCTCCAGATCCGCCCAACTACGAGGACACCAGTAGTTGGGCACCCGGAGTCCGGCGCGCTCCGCCATCGCGGCCTGGCTGGACTTGTCGTTGACCCGGTTGCCCGGTTCGAGCGGGCACGTCGGATGATAAAACCGCGCGAGCGCCGGACCAAAAGGAGCGAGCATGGCCAGCATGCGGTCGTTGTCGATGAAGAGCAGCGGCTTGCGGGTTCCACTCCCGCCCAAGACCAGCAGTGCCCGCAACAGTCCGACGGTGTCCCACGGATCCCGGATGTCCGCCCATTGGCAGAAACGGCTCCGCACGCTGAGATTCGAGCGGCCATCCGCGAGAACCACAGCGCGGGCGCCGGCGCGCCCGAGCGAACGGACGATGGCCAGGCCATTGATCCCGCTGCCGGACGAGCAGACCACCGCATCGATCCTCCGGGGAGGGTTCCGGAAACCACCGCCCGCCAGGAGGGCGGACAGCGCGTCGCCCTGTTCGGGTTCCAGGCATGCCGCCGGCACCGGCTGCAGCAGGGAACAGGGAATCGCGACGCGTTTCATGAGAAAGCGGAGGCGAACGTTCACGACGCTCTACGAAGGCCGGAGAGTTCGAAACACATCCGGTTGGGAACTCCTGACAGCGGGAAGCGCCTCAGGAGATGAGGGTCCGACCCGGCCGCATTCCAGCCGGGCCCGTCAGTGGTGACGGCGGACCGGAATCCGGCGGCCCTCACCGCCGCGACAACCGGCTCGGAATACGAGCCGAAAGGATAGCAAAAGTCGAGACAGGGGTGCCCCGTTTCTTCTTCGATCCGCCGCTTTGAATGCGACAGCTCCGCGGCGAGCGCATCCGCACCCAGTTTCGTCAAATCAGGATGCGTCACCGTATGACAGCCGATGCTCATTCCGAGGTCGCGGATCCGGCGGACATCCGACCATGACATCACGGCCGCGTGAGGATTCCCGGCCGCACATTGTCCGCGGCGAATGCCTGCCTGTTCCTCCAGCGAATCGACCATGGAGGCCGCCTCCGCCGGAGCCATGCCTTTGAAGTGCCGCTTCACAAGCGGAAGCGTGGGAGCCCGGAAACCAGCGGAAGGAGGAAGGAGCTTCGAGACAGCTTCATTTCCTTCCGCGGCCAGACAAGGCCACGCATCTTCGAGCCGCAGCCACCAGTAAGACTCGCCGCGGTCGATGGCATCGGTGGAGAGATAAAAGGTGGCGGTGATTCCCCAACTCGAGAGGCGAGGCGCCGCGAGCCGCGCAAGCGAACCCAAGCTGTCGTCAAACGTGAGCACAAGACAGCGTTCTGGAAGCGGCCGTCCTCCCTGGAGGGAGTCGACTGCACGCGCGAGTGAAACAAAGCGGTAGCCGCGCATCAGGCCGAGAATATTGGACTCGAGCGCTTCCACGGAAATGCTGCTGCTCGGCGGCGCCGTTCCGCCCGCCCGCGTCTCGTGGACTCCGTGCGCCATGAGCATGCCCACCGAGCCCGCCGCTTCGCGGCAGCCGCGGGCGAGCGCGGGCAGCATCCAACGCGACATCCGGTAAACCACTTTTCGTGCTTGGCTCATCTTCGCAAGATCACCTGAGATGACACGCTGGAAGCCGGTTCTTGCATTCCGCGGCGTTGAAGGCGGCGGACAGCCGCTGACATCAGTGCGGGAGAAACGAGCCACTTGCCATAGGCGACGGCGCTTCCACAGAGGCCGGCCGCGGCGAGGGCGGCCGCGGCGAGCGGGAAATCGCCCGCGAGATTGGACGCCCCGGCCAATGCCGCGGCGGCAGGGAGAATGCACACGGCAGGAAGGCCGAAGACTTTCCAGGCAAAGGTCCTGCGGCTCACGCCGAGGCGGGTGCAGGCACACCATGGGGTCAGGATCCCGTCCACCAGGATCTGGGGCAGGACGAAGCAGACGGCCGCTCCGAGGAGACCCCAGTCGAATAGTCCGAGTCCGAGGGCGAGGAGGGTGGCCGATCCGGCGGCGGCGACCAGCTTCGCCAATGCCATCCGGCCGTGGGCATTCATCCCGGAGAGCAGTGCCCAGACCGGTTCTTGCACGACGGTCGCGAGGCAGCCCAACGCCAGAATCGGCACCAGCCCGGGGAAGACATATTCCGGCCCCATCCAAAGCCGGATCACCCGGTCGCCGAAGATCGCCAGCACGACCAGCGGCGGGAGGACGAGCGCCGAAATGGTGGAAGTCATGCTCACCAGCGAATGCTCGAGACCCTTCTCGTCCCGCATCGCCGACAGGGCGCTGGAGGTCGGGATCAGGATCATGCCGAATTTCGCCGCCATGACCCGCAGGGTGCTCATCAGACTCCGCGGCCGCGCGAAGATCGCCAGACTCGCGGGTCCGAGATAGAGAGTGATGAGAATGGCGAGCGCTTGGTTCGAGAGGAGAGCGGCGATCCGCGGGGAGAGGCTCTTCGCGCTGTAGCGCGCCTGCTCGGCGAAGACTTTCCATGAGGCCAGCCGGCGATCGATGACGAGTTCCGGACAAACGCGCCGGCTGAGATACCGGCGCGCGAGTTCCCCGGCGGTCATGACCACGCAATGGATGGCCGCCAGAACCGCCAACCCCGCGCCGGCGGTCAGTGCGGTCACGCTTCCCACGGCAATCAGGCCGTAGCAGGACGCGCTCACCGCGTTGTGAACGTCCCAGCGGTGGCACCCGACGATCACGCTTCCATACACGGTGAGCGTGATGCCGGCGGATACCTGCAGTCCGAGGAGCAGGATGATCCACCGTGCCGAGTCCATTCCCTCGCCGAGTTTTCCGGAGAGGTGCGGGAGCACCCAGAATGCCACCACGGCGGCGACTCCGAACGCCAACCAGCCGACCGAGCGGAGGAAGAGCGCGATGGTGGAGACCGATCGATTTAGTCCCGCCCGGTCGTCCCGGGCGCGGAATTTCGCGACGTAGCGCGCGACCGAACTCCCCATCCCGAGCTGCACCAAGCCGAAATAGGAAACCAAGCTCCAACAGAAATCCCAAATGCCGAGGGTAGCTTGCCCAAGCTGGTCGCTGATCAAGCGCGGTACGATGAAGCCCGATACCACGTTGACGAGGTAGCCTCCCCACGCGAACGCGACGTTCCTCCCGAAGCGATCGCGGCCACTCCGGTCCGTCTCGTTGTTCGCCGTGGTGTCCATGGCTCTCAGATGTCGGGAAACTCGAGCCGTTCCGAGGGAGGTGGCGTCCCGCGGCTATGGGCATCGAGGAGCCGCGAGGTGGTGGTGACGTGGATCCTTCCGGCGCGGTGGCGGTCCGCGAGGAAGCGGAATGCCTCGACCACGGAGGGGCGGAAGCGGCGGCCGGACGGGCCGCGGTCGAGTTTGCCGAGATGAGTGTAGAGCACACAGAAGCCGCCACGCCGCTCGAGGACGTCGAGGAAGCGCGGGGTGAGGACTTGGTCGATGGCATCACCGCGATCGTGGCAACTCACGCCGCCCCAGGAAGGGTTGCTGCGGACGAATTCCCGGATGGTCGCGCCGTCCCGGAGCCGGCCGCCGGTAACGAGGCGATTGCCGGCGTGCGCGGCGTATTTGGGGTGTCCGCGGCGGGCGAGCGCCTGCTTGGCGGCCTCTTTCGCCAAGGTGCGGGCCGAGCGCCAGGGGTGGGCGGCGGTGGCGATGCCACGGAGCGTGAACGGGCGCTCCTGGCCGATCACGCTGGTCACCCGGCCGCGCCAGACGTAGCGGACGCCATGGCTCAGGGTGAGGTCCGCGTGATATGCCGGATGGCCGGGCTCGTCGCCATGACCTTTCATGATATCCGCGCCGAAGTTGGTCGGCGCCGTGGCGTGATCGATCCACACCGGAAGCCGGCAATCGTGGCGCGCGAGTTCATCAAGCGCGCGACCGGCGTGGCCGCGGGTGGTGGCGAGATCGCCGTAGGAGTGCAGGCAGTCGATGTGGCCACTCCGGATCAATGCGCGGAGTCTCTCGCGATCCGCCTCGCCGGCATTCCAATAGGAAAAGTGGCCGGGAGGCATGTCGAAATAGAGCGTGTTGCCCACCTCGAGGCCCACACCCCTTCCCATGGATGTTTCCTCGGTTGTATTGAGAAATTTCATCAACTCGAAGTAGGTTCGCGCGTCCGGCGTCTCGTCGAGATCACTGCAGATCGCGAGGATTGGAGCGCCTGACGCCGGTGCGGAAGACCGCGTTTCGCTACGCGGCACGAAACAGGGCGTTGAAGTAGGGCACGGTGCCATCCTCGTCATGAAATCCGTCGAAGAATGAGCAGAGGTGATATCCGAACGGGCGGAGATGTTCCCGCAACTCGAAGAGATTGGTGTGCTGGCCATCGCCGTCGTGAATGCTCGCTTCGGCGAGGATGTAGCTGATCCGGCGCGTTTCCAACAGGTCCCGCGCGCCGCGTATGACATCCAGGTCGTAGCCCTCGGTGTCCGTCTTGAGAATATCGATCCGTGGGATGCCGTGAGTCCGCGCGAACGTGTCCAGCGCGACCACCTCGACCTCGATGTCGTCCGGTGCGCCGCCCCCGCCGCCCGAAAGCACCTGGACGGTCTGGATCGAGGTCGAGTCGACGTGGGGAATCAGTATTGCGCCGTCTTCCGCTCCCGCGGCCTTCTGGATGCAGCGGACGTTCGGCAGCCGACCCACGTGTGAGACAAGCGTCCGGAAGACGCTCGGGATCGGCTCGAAGGCATAGATTTCGGCGGTGGGAAAGCTGCGGCGGTACCAGAGGGCGGACTGCCCGATATTCGCGCCGACGTCGAAGATGACCGTCCCCGGTCCGGAGACGGCGGGATAGTTCCGGCGGTCGTAGGAATAGCGCCAGGAGGAGGCGCGCGTCAGGCGCAGGTCCAGCCGGCCGATGGCCCTCCTCAGGCGGTTCTTGCGGATGTCGTTCATGGCCAGTTCAACAGTATCCGTACGCCCGGTTGAGGTCTCCGGCGGTGGCTTCGAATTCGGCGAGCTGGCTGGGGGTCAGGCAGGACTTCCACCGCTCGTCCAGCGAGATTTCGGAGCCCGAGTCCATCCGCATGCCGTTGCCGATGACGTGCTGGGGCCGGCCGCGGAAATCGAGGACGAGGGATTCGTCGTCGAGGTCCAGAAAGCGGGCGATCCGGCGGAGCGCTCCGGCGGGATCGGCGCAGAGGTCTTCGTAGCGGACCGCCAGCCACTTGGATGCCGGGAGGCCGGCGAGGAGCGCGTCCGACGCTTCGTTGCTGCGGCGCCACTCGCGGGCACCCTCGCGGATCGACCGGCGCGGCGGCGGGCGGCGTTCTCCGGTGCCTCCGCCGCGGAGTTCCGGCTCGCTGGCATCGGCGAACGTCCACTCGTCGGTGTAGGTGAGGGATACGGCGCGGCCGTCGCGGATCACCCGGATAACGCGGATGTCGAGATCGCAGCTCCGCAGCAAATACTTCAAGCGGAGGGCGACTTTCGACGAATCCACGACGACCTCCGCGCCGGTCACCTCCGCGAGCACTTCCACCAGCGCGCGGTTCCGTCGGGACGTTTCCGCAAGCGTCCGGCGCCAGTCGGCGGAGAGGGCGAGGCCGGCGTCGCGGATCGCCTCGAGAGTACGGCCGCGGTGGAGAGGCGCGAGCAGCCGGCGGGCGTAGCGGCTTCCGACGTCATAAATGCTGGTGCCGGCTCGGCCGATCTCGAAGCCATCGATGCCACGGGCGGCCATGGCGGAGGAGACCTCGCGCCAGAACGCGCAGTTCCCGATCGGCTCGCGGCACGAACACCGGTAGCTCGTGCCCGGAAGGTTCGCCTTCAATTCGCCGGCAGTGCAGGCGCCGGGCTGCGCGCCGAGCAACATCGCCAGCAAGGTGGAGCCGGAGTGGCTGGCGGCGAGGATGTAGGCCAATCTTGGCATTGCTCGAAACAGGAAGCGATCGCTCAAACGACAGGCTCGGCGCCGGGCAGCGGCTCGTCTCCGTCCTCGGGTGCCGGCTCGTCCCCGGAATGGAACCACCCGGCCGGCAGTTCATCGGGAAACGGCCGGGCATCCCACTGACCGGCGAACTGCCGCTCGAGGGAGACCCGCAACGCCAGGCCGATGGCCGCCCACATGCCGACCGCACCTTCCCGTGGGTAGAACGTCTGCCCGCCCAGCCCGCCGATGAGCAGCGCCAGCAGCAGGCAGAAACTGGCGCAACCCACGGCACAGACCAGGGGATCGCGCCGCTCCAGCACCAAGGGCACGCTCTTGAAGAAGAGATAAAGATAAAACGGGACGACGATCAGGAATCCGACGAGACCGTTGTCCAGCAGTTGTTCGAGATAGGCCTGATGGGGATGAGGAAACGACTCGTCGTACGCTTCGATCAGATAATCCCTCGCGCCGGTGGTCACCATTCCAAGCCGTCCGTGCCCCGTCAGGGGAGCTTTCTCGATCTCGTCGATCACGACGGGCCAAGCGATGTCGCGGCCCGAAGTCATGTGATACGTGCTGGATTCCACGGTGAAGTTTCCCTGCCGTTGGCCGAAGCCCTGGAGCAGCCGTTCCCGCGCGCCGGGCACCACGACCGCCAGGGCCACCAGCGCGACGGGGATGAAAACCAGCAGCTTGCGCCAGCGGAGCAACGCCAGCAGCAAGCCCACCGCCAGCCAGCCGACATAGCCGGCGCGCCCGCCCGTGAGCGCCTGGGCGAAGGCGATCGAGCCCGCGGCGCCGACGAGCGCCAGCCGGTGGAGGTTCCGCTTCAGGAGCGGCACGGCGGCGAGCGCCGCCCACGAAGCGCCGGAGAGCATCATCGAGAGCGTCACCCGATTGTAGCCGATCTCGTTCTGGGTGATCTTCGAAGCGCGGCGCGAAAGACTGTCGCCGCTCGCCACCTCGCCCAGCGGCATCCAGCGGATGACCTGAACGGCGAAAAGAAAATAGAGGCCGAGAATCACCGCCAGCCCGACCACGGTGCGCCGGCGCGTCCGGCAGGCATCGAACAACAGCAGTCCGGGCACCACCCACTTGATGGTGTTCACGGTCAACTCGCTGAAGAGATAGCCGCCGGTGAAGCCGGTCGGATAGTCGGAGAACGAAAGCCGCACGACTCCGGTGAGGACCACCGCGAGGAATCCACACAGGAACCAGCGCGCCGCGGGTTGCAGGTCCCACTCGACCCCCTCGTCGCGGCGGTGGAATGCCCAGGCCAACACCACGTTCACCATGAGGATATTCCACGGATTGAGTCCCGGAACCCCGGCGATGGTTTTTGGAAAATCCGGATGCTCGACAACCGCCAGCAGCAAGATGGCGCTGCAAAGCCCGACGAACCAATTTCTCCACGAGTAGATGGAGAACGTCGCCACGAACAACATCAGCAGCGTGGTGCGGATCATCGGCGACGGGAAGTTGGGGATTTCGAGTGGTTCACGCCGGCACCCCGGCCAGCAGCACTTCGATGATGCGCTCCGCGGCGTGGCCGTCCCACAGCGCGGGGCACTCGCCGAGGCGCTCGGGCTTGGAAAGCAGGTCGACCACGTCCTCCCGCAGCGTCCCGGCCGAAGTGAGCCGGTTGCTGCCGATCTCGATGGTGACGGGTCGCTCGGTGTTGGGCCGCAGGGTCAGGCACGGCGTCTGGAAATAGGTGCTTTCCTCCTGCAGGCCACCCGAGTCCGTCAGCAGGAAGCGGGCGTGACGGGTGAGGTTGAGCGAATCGATGTAACCCAGCGGCTCGAGGAGCCGGATCGACGGCCGGGCCGCGAAGGCGAGGCCGAACTCCTGCATCCGCTGGAGCGTCCGCGGGTGGATCGGGAAGGCGATCGTCCACTCGGCGGAAAGCGCGTTCAGCTCGCGCACGATCACTTCGAGGTTAGCGCGCACGTCGACGTTCGACGGCCGGTGCAGGGTGACGTAGATGAAACGTCCGCTTTCCAGGCCTAGCCGCCCGAGCGTGTCGGTGGCGGTGGCTTGGGCGAGCTTGGCGACCAGCGAGTCGATCATCACGTTGCCGACGCGGCGGATCTTCGTTTCCGGCACCCCTTCCCGGATCAGGTTCCTGTCGCCGTCCGCGGAAGGGGTGAGGAGGAGATCGGCGAGGGAGTCGGTGACGAGCCGGTTGATTTCCTCGGGCATGCCGCGGTCGAAGCTCCGCAAGCCGGCCTCCACGTGCGCGACGGGAATCCCGAGCTTGGCTGCCACCAAGGTGCAGGCCACCGTGGAATTGACGTCGCCGACGACCACCACCCAGTCCGGCTTTTCCCGCAGGCAGACGGGTTCGAAGCCAAGCATGATGGTCGCCGTCTGCACCGCGTGGGATCCGGATCCGGCGCCGAGGTGGTCGTCGGGTTCGGGGATGTCGAGTTCCTGGAAAAAGACGCCGGACATGCGTTCGTCGTAATGCTGGCCGGTGTGCACCAGGCGGCATTCGATCCGGCGGCCGCTGCCGTTGCAGGCCGAGTTGTGGCGGCGGATGGAGTGGATCAGCGGTGCGATTTTCATGAAATTCGGCCGCGCTCCGGCCACGACCAGGATCTTGAGCGGCGGACGCGCGGCGGGCTTCGAGCGGCGCGTACCACCGCGGGCGGGCCGGCGCGAGCGGAGCGCGGGGCCGGCGCGACGGACCGGCGCCGCTGGACTGACATAACTTTCGCCGAGCGGATTCATCGACTGGGAACGGGTGGAGTTTTCACAAGACAGGCGGGCGCGAGGCCGGCGAAGTTGATTTCATCGAGGATCGTCCCGAGATGGCCGAGGATGTCGGACAAGGCGGGCCGCGGCGGCGGCATCGCGGTGCGCCGGCAACGGCTGGGGACGAGCGGAATTTTCGCATCCAGATCGGCTTCCGACTCGATCAGGACGAGGCGGCCTTCGGCGGCGAGGTGCCGATCCAGGGCGCCGATGCGGCCGCGGAAAATGCTGTAGACCGGCACCCCGAGGGCCGCGGCCTCGCGGTTCATCGTGCCGCCACCGCCGACGACCAGATCCGAATGCCAGATCAGGTTCAGGCCGTCCACCACCCGCTCCGGCACCACGACTTTTCCGGTGGCGAACCACCCGGGGTGGCGCCGCGCGAGCCGAAGCCGCTGGCGTTCGTTGCGCGGCAGCAGGACCGCCATCACGTCCGGCGCGGCGACAATCCGCTCCATCAACCGCTCGAAGAGCCGCTCGGACGCCGGATTGTGATAGTGAGCCTCGGTCGCGGGCGGCCGGATGACGGCGATCACCGCCGCGTCCGCGAGGCCGAGACTCTCCAGCACCGCGGGATCGGGACGGAGCCGGGAAACATAGACATCCTCCTTCGTGCCGCGGTAGGCGATCACGCGGGTCCCGCGGCGACGCGCGCGCGCGGCCTCGCAGACCACCTCGGGAGCCAGGCACCAGCGCGGCGCGAGCAGGCGCGATTCCGCGGTGAACTCGTAATCCATGATTTCCGCCACGGGAATCCCGGCCGCGCGCGCGGCGAGATTCTGGCTGCGCGACCCGAGATTCAGGGCGAGCGCGGGCTTTTCCTTAAGCGCAAAGGCGAGCAGGCGCGCCGCGCGGACCAACAGCCCGCCGACCTTGGCCGGGAGGTGCGGCCCACAGTGACGGCCGATGCGCACGTTCTCCAAGCCATGCAGCGCGGCGACCTCGCACGTCTGGTAGCCATCCCGCGCCGTCACGACCACCGGATGGCCCCGCCCGCGCAAGGCCTCGACGATCGGCAGGAAAAACGGAATGTGCGGGGTGTTCTCGAGATCGATCCAGATCTTCGGCGCCGGACCCGTCGCGGATGCGGCCGTCGCCCGCGCCACCACGGGAGAACGTCGCACGTGGGCCGCCACTTCGCGCGGAAGCGCCTGCCAGAAGCGTCCGGAATAGTTATTAACAACGTTCCGGAGAAAGTCTTCATAAAGACTCGCCGGATAGGTCTCCGGAAGCGGCTCGTTCTCGAACGCCATGTAATCCGGATGCACGTTCATCAACGCCATGCCTCCATGCCCCGCGATCCACCGGAGCTTGCGGTTCCACACCCCCGCGTCCCGCTCGCCCAACAACAGGAACAAGGTCGAGTCCTGCGGCAGCGTGTAGGGCAGCTCGACGTATCCGGATTCTCCCGTCACGTCCTGTATCCAGTAGGGAAAGATCGTGTGCGCGCCGGACGGCTGCGGCTCGAACGGATCCGTGTCGAACGTCGAGGAATCATAGGCGATCCGGAGATCGTGGAGCCATCCGAGCTGGCGGAGCATGAACCCGGAGCGGAACCCACAGGCATTCCAGCGCTCGAGCCAGTGGTTGATCCGGCGGGCCTTCGCCTCGAAGCCGGCGCGGGTGCGGTAGAGTTTGCCGTCGTGATGCAAGTCATGGACGCCGACTTCGAAGCCGTTCTCCGCCAGCCAATCGAGCAGATCTTCGGGGACATAATAACTGCCCTCGGGGATGAAGTTGAAAGAGGAGCGGAATCCCAGCCGCATCTCGAGTTCCGCCAGCGGGCGGACTTGCGCCAGTCCGCGCGGTCCTTCCACGTCGTGGGTCAGCACGAGCGCGAAGTCGAGCCCGCGCGGCCATCCCTGCCAGTCGGCCGGCGCGCGGCCGGCGGAGGGCAGGATCGGCCAAGCGGCGTGTTGCCGCCGCCGCACGCCCGCCGCGCGGCGCCGGCGCACCGCCCACCGCAGCGAACGCGGCACGAAGGGCTTCACGTCGTAGTACACGCGCGTCAACAGGCTGGGCGGCGGATGGCTCATCGCGGCGGGTGCTTCAAGTGACCGGCAGCGCCGGAACGGGCGTCACACCTCGCCGGAGACCCAGCGTGGGGCCAGCATGCGCGCCTTGTTGAAGATGCAGGAGACATCCGCCCGTCCGTTCTGCAGCTCGCGATAGCCCCAGCTCAGCGTCTCGCGGTTGGTGTTCTCGGCGTCGAGCACCATCAGGACCATGTCCATGAAACCGGCCATCGCCATGGTGGGACTTGTCGGGCCGACGGTCGGCATGTCGAAGACGATGAAATCGAAATCGCTCGCCTGCAGTCGCGGCATCAACTCGTAGAGACCCGCGGGCGCGAGAAACTCCCTGCCCCGGCCATTGCGGGCCGTCGGCGCGCTGACGACATAGAGGCTCTTGCCGTTTTCGCGGAACCTCTGGCTCGAGGAAAGTTCCAGCACGTTGCGCAGCGCTTCGGCCGGATGACGCGCCGGCCGGCCGCCGGGCTCGCCGCTGTGATCCTCCAGGAGCACTTTCATGTCCTCGTCTTGCGCCAGCGACCGATCCAGCCCGGCGTCTATGGTCGAGGTGCCCGCGCCGTGCGACAGGCCGGTGAGGCCCACCAGCTTGGGTTTGTGCGTGATGTTGTTCAGCTCGAAGTTGAACAAAATGCGGTCCCGGATGGCGGAGGCGTAGGGAGTGATGAAATGGTCGCCGCCGGGCCGCTCGCGGTCGTCCACGATTTCCGTGGCCGGTCGTCCCAGCCAGCGCGGCAGCGGTGGCGGCAGCGTCGGGTCTCCCGAGCTTTCCCACTCGCCCAGGCTGCGCTCGCGGCCGATGAGCTTCGCCAGCCCGTCTTTCGAGCGGAAGCACGGGATCGAGAGCATGAGCGGCATCTGCAGCCGGGTCTGGATCTCCATCGGCCGCGAGACGCGCCGGTCCACCACCCACTCGATCAGGAAGGCGCTCAGGACCCCGATCATCAGGCCGGCTCCGGCCAGGCCGAAGACGAGCCGCTGCGTCACCACATCGATCGAGCGGAGCGGCATCGACGGCCGCTGGAGCGTGCTGATGTTCGGCATCGACGCCGGGTTCAGCGCGCCGTCCACCCGCGCCTTTTCATAACTTGCCTGGAGATATCGGAAATTCTCGTCCTCCATCTGGCGGCGGCGTTCGAGGGCGTGGAGATTGATCGCGAGTTTGCCCACCACGGCCATCTCTTCCTCGAGGCCCGCCTCTTGTTCCTCGAGCGCCTTCGCCTTCGCCTCGAGGGCCGCCAGCCGTGCCCGGGCCGCGGCCACATCGCCCTCGGTGCCATGCCCGGATGCGGCCGAGTTCATCGCCAGCTCGGGGTGTTCCTCCACCAGATCGAGAAGTTCCGTCTGTCTGCCGGCGATCTGCCTTTCGAGGGAAACGAGCATCCGGTCCCCCGGCATGCGGGTGACGCTCAACTCGTTGCGGCGCTGTTTCAGGAGCGCCAGCTGCTCGAGGAGGTCGCGGTGGCGGGCCATCACCCGCGCGACCTCCCGTCGGTCGGGGGTTTCCCTGGTCTGCTCCGGGCGTGCGGCGTCCTCCGCGCCCCGCTCCACCCCGGCGGTCTTCTCGAGCATCGCCAGGTGGGCGTGCTGCTCCACCACTTCGGCCCGCACCGCCATGAGTGCCGCGAGCACGCCGTTGCGACGGTTCTCCAGACCACTCTGGGTGTCCTCGATCGATATGACTCCGGATTCGATCTTCATCTTGTTCAGATCCGCCTCCGTCCGGCTCAATTGGCTGCGGGCGACGTCCCTTTCCTTCGAGACCATGTCGAGCGCCTCCGTCGAGCGGTGGATCTGGAGGTGTTTCTTGAAATAGCATTCGATCAGCCGGTCGAGCACCTCGACCGCCACCGCCGGGTCCTCATGGCGGTAGCTCAGGTGGATCACGCTGCTGCCGCGGCCGGCGCTCACGCCGAGGCGCGTGGTCACCGCCCGCACCGCGGCCGCCTTGGTGGGTTCCTCTTCTCCGGAAGCAATCCGATCCGCTCCCACGAGGTCCACCACCTGCAAGGCGAGGTCCACGCTCCGGATCATCTCCATCTCCGCGTCCATCACGGCCAAGCCCCGGGAACCACCAGCCTCGACCTTCGACTCGAAGGGATCGACGGCGCTGCGCTGCAAGACATATCTCACCAGCAGCGTGGCACGGCTTTCATAACTCGGCGACTTGCTCGCCCTGTAATAAACCGCGCCCGCGGCGAGGAAGCCCACGCCGGCGACGACCAGGATCTTCCACTTGTGTTTGAACAACACGTACAGGACATCGTGGATGCTGATGCCGGGCCGCGCATGGGGACGGCCGGCGGATTTCTGGATGGCATTTTTCATCGTCGCAGGGGGATGGTCGGGTCAATCGAGATGCGGATAGATCAGCGAGCCGGCGCATCGGTTCAGCGCCAGTGGAAGGCGGCCGAAGATGGCCGGATGACCGCCCGCGCGGGGGGACGCGGCGGGAGCGAGCCAATGGGCGCGGCGGACGTGGTAGCGGAAGTAGCCGAGCGTCTCCTCGGCCGCTGCCCACGAGCGCTTGAAGCGCGCGAGCCCGGCGTCCGAGGCATCGCTGCGGCCGAAGTCCAGCGTTTGCATGCCGGCGGCCGCCAGCCGCTCGATGGCCGTCCACATCACCAGGTGGTTCGGCCGGAGCGGCCAGTACTCGGGGTCTGACGCGCCGAACTTGTAGAGCGCCACCTTTTCCGAATGCAGGAAAACCGCTCCGGCCACCGCGCGCCGACCGTGCCGGGCGATCAGCGTCTCGCCGTGCCCGGTGGCGAGCAGGTGCCGCTGGATCGCCGAGAAGAACCGCCGCGGCTGGGGCGGCAGGCCGTGGCGCCGGCGCGTCCGGCAATGAAGCTGATAGAATTCATCGAGCAGCTCGCCGCCGGTGCCCGCGGTGACGTGGATCCGGGCGCTCACCGCGCGGCGGATCGCGCGGCGCACCGCCGGCGCCAACTGGCGGTGGAGTTCCTCCGCCCCGGTCGTCAGGTCCAGCCGGTGCATGCGGAACGTGCGCTCGGCCGGCACGCCCGGGGCCACCGGCCGGCTGCCGCGGATTTCCAGGTACCTCCAGTGTCGCGACGCGGCGAGCCGCTTGAGCGCGACGAACACCGCCGCCGCGCGCGGAGCGCCGAGCCACAGCGGTTCCGCGGCATCCGAGAACGGCAACGCCACGCCGCGGCGGCCCGTGATCGCGCTCCTCACCTCCATGATCGGGACCAGCGCCGCCGGCCGGCCGGCCACCCGGATCCGCACGTAGCACGGCCGGTGCCCGTAGGTCTCCGCCAGCACCTTCGCCCACGCGGAGCGATGGAACACCGAGTGTCCGCCGGCCGCCACCACCTGATCGTCCCACGCCGCCCCGGAAAGTGGATCGATCCACTCCACCTCCGCAGCGGACGAAGCAGTCGTCGGCTCGACGGGAATCTGGAACGTCGCACTCATCGTGTGGCGGGTTTCCGCGGAACCCGGCGGCGGACGGCCGGCGGACGCGCCCGAACCGGAAGAGAAAGTGCTTCGCGAACCGCAGCCACCACGCGGCCGATCCGCTCCTCGTCGAGCGCCGGATGCATCGGCAGCGAGACGAACTCGCGGGCGCAGGATTCCGTGACGGGCAGCGTGCCGCGCGTCGCGATTTTTCCCGCATACACCGGCTGGAGGTGCACCGGCACCGGATAATGGATGCCCCAGCCGATCGCCCGGGAATCGAGGTGCCGGACGAACCGCTGTCGGTCCGGGACGCGCACGACATGGAGATGGTGGACGTGCCCGCGCCGGGGGTCGTGCTGAGGCGCGGCCAAGCCGTCGGTTTCCCGCCACGCGGCGAGGTAGCGTTTCGCGTGGTCGGCGCGGCTGCGGTTGGCGGCGTCGAGGCCGGCGAGCTTCACGCCGAGCACCGCCGCCTGCACGGCGTCCATCCGGCAGTTCCAACCGATGCGCAGGTGTTCGTATTTCCGTCGCTGGCCGTGGTCGCGCAGCATCCGGATCTCGGCAGCCAAGCGGTCGTCGTCGGTGACCACCGCGCCGGCCTCGCCGAACGCTCCGAGATTCTTGCTCGGATAAAAACTGAAGCAGCCGGCGGCACCCATCGCCCCCGCGCGGCGGCCGGCGTGCAACGCCCCGTGAGCTTGCGCCGCGTCCTCCACCACCGGAACGCCGTGAGCCGCGGCGATTTCCAGGATCCCCTCCATGGCCGCCGTCTGGCCGAAGAGGTGGACCGGCACGATGGCCTTCGTCCGGCGGGTGACCGCCTCAGCGAGCCGCTCGGGATCCATGGTGTAGGTGAGCGGATCGATATCCACCAACACCGGCGTGGCGCCCGTTCGCGCGATGGCCTCTGCTGTGGCGAAAAAGGTCATGGAAACCGTGACCACTTCATCGCCCGGTCCCACGCCGAGCGCGGCGAGCGCGAGCCAGAGCGCGTCGGTGCCGCTGCCCACGCCGATCGCGTGGCGCGTCCCGCAGTAGTCCGCGAAGTCTCTCTCGAAGCCGGCCACCTCGATGCCGCCGCAGAATTCCCCCCGCGTCACCACCCGTGCCACGGCTTCGGCCAGCCGGTCGCGGATCGGCGCGTGGGCGGCTTCCAGATCGATGAGCGGTATCGGATTCATGTTCATGCGGAGCGGCGGAGGAGACGGGCGGGATTGCCGGCGACGGTGGCGCCCGGGGGCACATCCCGGGTGACCACGCTGCCGGCGCCGATCATCGCGCCTTCGCCGATGACGATTCCGCACAGCAGGACGGCTCCCGAGCCGATCGAGGCGCCGCGTTTCACCCGGGTGGGCTCGCAATGCCAGTCGGCCTCGCGCTTCAGGCGCCCCGCCGCGTTGGCCGCGCGCGGGAAGCGGTCGTTGACGAAGGTGACGCAGTGGCCGACGAAGACCTCGTCTTCGAGTGTGACGCCCTCGCAGATGAACGAGTGGCTCGAGATCTTGCAGCGTGCGCCCACGACGGCTCCCTTCTGGATTTCGACGAATGTTCCAATCTTCGTCTCCTCGCCGATCACGCAGCCGTAGAGGTTGCAAAACCCGGCGAGCTTCACGTCCCGTCCGAGGACGACGTCAGGCGCAACTCGTAGCGTGCCGTCCATGGATCGATCGGGAAGCCGGAGCTTCGGCTGGCATCGGAAGCGGATCGCGGCGCGGAAGCGCGATCGCGCCGCCGCCGGACTCGAGCGAGCGGGAGCAGGCTTCGAGCACCCGCACGACGCCCAGGCCGCTTGTCCCGCAGGTGAGCGGCCGGGTGCCGTCGAGCACGCAGTCGAGGAAATGCTGGCACATCCGCTGCAGCGGCTCCACCTGCTCGATCCTCGGCACATAACTGTCGCCGTAATGATACGAGTAATGGAACTCGGCGAACGTGTCGTAGTGCGGCGGCCGGTCCACGCGCGCGTCGTAAATGCGGAGCTTCTCCAACGGCTCGAGGTCGTCGTAGACGATCATCCGGCGGGTGCCGACGATCGTCATCTTTCGGATCTTCTTCGGCTCGAGCCAGCTGCTCTGGATGGTGGCGAACTGGCCTCCGGCGAAGTTCATCGAGACGTTGGCCACGTCCTGGATGCCGGGCGTGATGTGGGCGTTTCCCTGGCAGTTCACCGAGACCGGCGGCCCGCCGAGCAGGTGGACGATGATCGAGATATCGTGCGGGGCGAGGTCCCAGACGACGTTGATGTCGTTCTGGAAAATCCCGAGGTTGAGCCGTTGGCTGTTGATATAACAAATCTCCCCGAGATCCCCGCGCTCGGCCACCTCGCGGATCATGCGCACCGGCGATGAATAAAGGAAAGTGTGGCCCACCATCAGCGTGAGGCCTCGTTCGTCCGCCAGCTCGATCAGCTCCTCGCACTCCGCCGAGGTGGCCGCGAGCGGTTTCTCGACGAGGACGTGTTTTCCGGCGAGCAGGGCGGCTTTCGCCAGCGCGAAATGCTGCCGCACCGGCACCGCCACCGCCACGGCGTCGAGCGCGGCGTCCTTGAGCATCTCGACGAAGCCGGAAAACAACGGGACGCTGGGATGGAAGCGCCGCAAGGCCTCGAGCCGCGCCGGATTGAGATCGCACAAGCCGGCCAGCCGCGCGTTCGGAAGATGGCTGAAGTTTCGCGCCAAATTCGGGCCCCAGTAACCGAGGCCGACGACGCCGATGGAGAGCACGCGGTTCATTTGGCACCTCCTGTCAGCGTGTGCCCGGCCGCGCCCCGGACGCTCCGGTCGCGGCGGGCGCGGCGTTGCTTCCGCGGACGGCGGCGGTCCCCGCGGCGCACCGCCGCGAGTTGCCGGAGCAGCGCGACAGGCGTCCACAAGAGGATCCGGCAGTCCTGCCACGGCGAGAGCCCGTCGACGTATTCGTGGTCGATCCGGACCATTTCGCGGAAGGTGGTCGTCCGGTTCCTCCGCACCTGCCAAAGCCCGGTGAGGCCGGGCTTGACCGAGAATCGCCGCCAGCAATCCGTGCCATGGAAGCGCATCTCCGTCGGCAGGCACGGTCGTGGGCCGACGAGGCTCATTTCGCCACGCAGCACATTGAGCAGTTGGGGCAATTCATCCAGCCCCGCCATCCGCATCAGCCGTCCGCCGGGGATCAGCCGTTCATCTCCGAGGAGGTCGAGCTTGGTCATCGGCCGGTTGTTCCGGACGAGCCGCTCGATGTGGCACTCGTGGACGCCGGCCGCCGCGTCGGGCTTCATGCTGCGGAATTTGAGAAGGGTGAACGGCTTCCCGTGCCGGCCGATCCGTTGCTGCCGGAAGACCACGCTTCCCGGGGAAACCAGGCGGATCCAACAAATCAGCAGGAGCGACAGCAGCAGCGCCGGCAACAACACGAGAAGGGTGACGGCGAGGTCGAGGCCGCGCTTCCAGCCGAGCGAGCCGGCAGGCACATGATATCCGCCGGGCCGCGCGGCGGACTGCGGCGAGCCGCCACGACCGCCTGTCCTGCCACGCGCCTCCGGCCGGAAGCGCGCGGGGCGCGGCGAACGTCGACGTCTCGGGAGTCCCGGGCTCATCTTCCCATTTCAAAATTGGATGTTCACTCCGGTGGCCACCTGCCACTGGTCCCAATCCCTGCCTCCGCTCGAGCGCGAGTAGCCGATCGAGCTGAAGAAGCCGACCCGCTCGGAAAACAGCGGCCGCGAATACCCGATCGAGGCGCTGAAAAAGTCCTCCGATCCCCGCGCCGCCACCGCTCCGCCGATTTCCTCGTAGTCGGACAAGCCGTAAGAGAACGTCGCGTGGACCGCTCCTCTCGAAAGCTGCCGGACGATCGACACCGTCGCCGAAAGATCATTCACCGCATAGTTCCGCGCATCCGGGGCGGGCACATCCACGTAGCGGATCGAGGCGTGGGCGGACCACAGGTCGTTGATGATATATCCCACGCCGAGACGACCGGTGAGCTGCAAGTCATCGTCACCCGAACCCCGCGAGCTGTCGCGCGACTCGACGCCAAGATGACCGCTGGCCTGGATCCGGTCGGTCACGGAATAGCTGACATTGAACAGCAGCCCCAGAGCGGTCTGCCTGCCGGCGCTTGGCGAATCGGTGATCCGGTAGCGGATGGAGGGACCGAACTTCAGCCGCTCCGATGCCGCCCACCATGCCCCCAGCCGCGCCGAGTAGCGCTCGCCGCCCCTCAGCCCGCCGGTCCCGTAGTCGATGCTGGAAGCCGTGAGGCTGGCGTCGATCGACGTCCGGGGAGCGATCTGGTAGCGGGCCGAGATTCCGCCGCTGAGCGTGGTCGCCTCGGAATACGTGTCGGTCAGCCGGTCGGTGCCGGAGGACTGCGCGATGTTGGCGAACACGCTCATCGAACTGCGGCCGCCCACCGCTTGGAAGCGGACGCCGCCGGAGTGGTTGAGCCCGCCCAGATCGGGATGGTCGAGATACCGCTGATAACTCGGGGCATAATAAGCGGTGATCGAGCAGATCGCCTCGCCCTCCGGGTCGGTCGTGTAGAAGACCGCCGGCGAGAGCGAGAGGATCGTGTCTCCCCCGCCCCCGGAGGCGCCGAAGATGTTCGAGCTGTACATCGCGCTGGCGGAGAGGGAATAGGATACGGCACCCTTGACCATCCCGCCGAAGGTGGGATCGAAAAGCACCCGGAGCGCCTCGGGAAGAATGCCCTCGTCCGCCATCCGGTCGGCATCCGCCAGCCCTAGCGAGAAATCCTGGGCCCGCAGATGAGCCGCGGTCGCGGCGACAAGCGCCACGACCGCGGGCATGGCAACGTTCCTTACTGTCCACGGAAATTTCATCACGACAGGCTCCTTCTTGCTCCCGCGCGGGTGACACGTCGCGGCTTCGGGCGCCGCGCGGCGGCGGTGGCGACGTCCGCCGCCCGGGCCCGCCGGGGCTTCGCGGGACGCGGCTCACCTTCGTAGCCGGCCGGGTTCGTCGACTGCCAGTGCCAGCTGTCACGGCACATCTCGCGCAAGGATTTGCGGGCCCGCCATCCGAGCAGGCGCGCGGCGCGGCCGGGATCGGCGAAGCATTCGGGGACGTCGCCCGCGCGGCGGGGAGCCGCCCGCCAGTCGACGCGCCGGCCGGTCACCCGCTCGAACATGCCGATGACTTCAAGCACGGAGTATCCGCGCCCGGTTCCGAGATTGATCGGCACGGCGCCGCGGAGCTCGTCGATCTTCCGCAGCGCCGCGACGTGTCCCTCCGCGAGATCACAGACATGCAAATAGTCGCGCACGCCGCTGCCGTCGCGCGTGGAATAGTCCCTGCCCAGCACCTCGAGTTGCGGCCGGCGGCCCACCAGATGTTGGGTCACGCAGGGAAAAAGATTGTTCGGCACGTCGGCGGGAGCCTCGCCGATGAGGCCGGACGGATGGGCGCCCACCGGATTGAAATAGCGCAGCAGGGCGATGTGCCAGCGGGGATCGGACCGCGCGAGATCGTCCAACATTTCCTCGATGTGTTGCTTCGTCCGGCCGTACGGGCTGCTCGCGCGCAGCTCGTGCTCCTCCGGGATCGGCAGCACCGAGGGCACGCCGTAGACCGCAGCCGAGGACGAGAAAATGAGCCGGCGGCAGCCGTGCCGGTTCATCGCCTCGAGAAGCGCCAGCGTGGAGAGGATATTGTTTCCGTAGTAGTCCAGCGGCCGGCGCACCGACTCCCCGACCGCCTTCAAGCCGGCGAAATGGATCACGGCCTCGATCGGGAAGCTCGAAAAGCACAACTCCAGGATATCACGGTCCCTGAGGTCCGCGGCGACGAACGGCACCGGCGGCCCGCCCGTGATGCTCCGGACCCGGTCGAGCGCCACCGCGCTGCTGTTCGAGAGATTGTCCAGGACCACCGGTTGGCAACCGGCCGCGATCAACGCGACACATGTGTGCGAGCCGATGTAACCGGCTCCGCCAGTGACCAAGACATGCCTTTTCATGATCTTATTGTCTTTTCCGGAACAAGTCCCCTTCCGCCCACGCTGCCGCCCTTGGTCGAATCTCCGCGCCCGGCGGAGAAAACCTTCATTCGGCATATCCATTGCAGATAGGAGACGACCGGGCCCAGGGATGAGCCGGTTGTCGGATGCCATCCGGGCTGCGGACGGCCAATGGGGGGCGGGATCCCGGCGCAGCGGCGCCGGGGCAAACTGGGAACACGTCAGCTCGTGGGAACCATCCCGGATGTCAGGAATGGCGGGAGACCGCGCCGACCGTGGTTCGGCCGCCCGGATCGGAGCGGCTTTTCACGGCGGCGCGGTGGGGGTGCAATGCCCGGCACGACCGCCGTGGCCGGGACGGCCGACGACGCGGTGCGTCCGCATTCGTCAGGTCGCCGCGGCCCGCTCTTTCGAACGGAAGGAGCGCGAAGTTTGCCGACAGTGCCGACAAGGGACTTCATGATCTCTGGGGGGTAAGACCGGCGGGGGGGAATTGGGAATCAGTCGGCCGCCGGCATGGGCAGCCGGTGGATAGTCTGACTTTTCTCGATCGATTGTTCCCGATCCCTTTTCCGAGGATCCTCCGTCTTCCGGTGGCGATGATTTATCTGCTAACGGTGAAGCGGTGGGTCGACGGGTGCCGGAATGAACCGGCCATTGCCGACATGACTCGGCGTCTTGGGGGATCGAAGATCCTTCGATTGGTGGGTTGGGTTTCTCCGGATTTTCCGGGGGGGGGAATTCACGGCTGCCCGTGGGGTCGAGCCGAAATTCGATGGCTTTTTCTCAGTGTTGGGAGACAAAGCAAATCCCGGGAAAGTCGTCCAGCAATTTTTTTAGAAGAAGCCTGCGGAGAGTTGCCGAAAGGTTCTTTGCCCGTCGACCGACTGTTATCACGACGCACCAAATCCGGGACCTCATTAACTTCAGTTAATCGAAAAATATTTTTGGAATTCCCGCGCGAATCGGGCGCGCTCCCACGGCGACGGGACTGCGGCGTTGCAATCCCCGGACGATCCGCGCAAATGGCCGCATGTCATCGCCGCGACCCGGGCGCGCTCTCACCACAGGCTGCGGCCTCGCGTTTCTCGGAGCCTCGGTGAACTCGGGATTCGTCATCCAGCTGGGAGCATCCGTGAGCCACCTCACCGGCGACGTTTCCCACGCCGCCGTGCACTGGGTATCTCCAGAGGGCGAGCCCGGCCGTGCCTGGCTGCTGCTCGTCATGGCGTCCGCCGGGTTCGTCTTCGGTGCGGCCACCGCCGGTTGGTTCATCCACCATCCGACGCTCGAGCCGACCCGTCCGTACGGCCGCTCGATTCTGGCGATCGGCCTGCTTCTGCTCGCTTCCCACTTCCTCCTGCCGTGGACGCCGGCGGTCGCAGTGGCGGTCGGCGGGTGCGCCTGCGGGCTGCAGAACGCCCTGGCCACCCGCTACCGCGGGATGGTGCTCCGCACCACCCACCTGACCGGCCTGCTCACGGATCTCGGGATCTTCCTCGGCATGCGGCTCCGCGGCCACGACATCCAGATGTGGAAAATCGCGGTGCCGGCCCTGCTCGTCGCGGCCTTCGTCGCCGGCTCCGCCTTCGGCGCGATGCTCGTCCTCTGGTGGCACCTGCCGTTTCTCCCCGTCCTCGCACCGATCTACCTGATCGCCGGCGCGGCGTGGTGGATTGCCAAACGCTGGTGAAACCCGCGGGACGAACTCGAATCACGAATTCTTTTTCTTGATTTCGGCGAGGCGCCGCGCCAACCTGTTTCCGGACCGAGGGAAGGTCCCTCCACCAACAAACCACCCACCCCTCAAACCCATGAAACTGAAGAGTCACGCCATGATCGCCATGCTGGCGGGCCTTGCGCCAGCCGCCGCGGAAGAAGCCGTCCACGCCACGGGGAAGATCGTGCTTACCGGTGAAATCAAGGGCGAGGAAATCGCCGTCTTGACCGACCCGCCGCTGGTTCCCCCGCCGATCGAGCGGAAGCATCCGACCAAGGTGGTGGTGAAGCTCGAGGTTGTGGAAAAGGTCATGAAGATGACCGACGGGGTGGATTACACGTTCTGGACCTTCGGCGGGACGGTGCCCGGGAGTTTCATCCGGGTGCGCCAGGGAGACTTCGTCGAGTTCGAGTTGATGAACCACCCGACGAGCAAGATGCCGCACAACATCGACCTGCACGCGGTGACGGGTCCGGGCGGTGGCGCGGCGGCGTCGTTCACGGCGCCCGGGCACAGCTCGACGTTTTCGTTCCAGGTGCTCAACCCGGGCCTTTACGTCTACCATTGCGCGGTCGCGCCGGTGGGGATGCACGTGGCGAACGGGATGTACGGCTTGATTTACGTCGAGCCCGAGGAGGGCCTGCCGAAGGTGGACCGCGAGTATTACGTGATGCAGGGCGACTTTTACACCAAGGGCCGCTACGGCGAGCAGGGCCTGCAACCCTTCGACATGGAGAAGGCGATCGACGAGCGGCCGGACTACGTGGTCTTCAACGGAGCGGTCGGAGCCTTGACCGGAGAGAACTCCATGCCGGCGAAGAAGGACGAGACGGTGCGGATTTTCTTCGGCAACGGGGGACCGAACCTCTCGTCCTCGTTCCACGTGATCGGCGAGATTTTCGACAAGGTGTATGTCGAAGGCGGCACGCGGACGATCAACGAGAACATCCAGACGACGATGGTGCCGGCCGGGGGCTCGGCGATCGTCGAGTTCAAGTGCGAGGTTCCCGGCGATTTGATCCTGGTGGACCACGCGCTGACCCGGGCGTTCAACAAAGGCGCGATCGGGATGATCAAGGTGGAAGGCGAGTCCGACGCGCTCGTTTACTCCGGCAAGCAGCACGACCGCGTGTATCTGCCCGAGGGCAGCACGCCGCAGACGATGCCGGACGAGGGGCAGGCCCTGGCTCCCGCGAGCACGCCGGCCGAACGGATCGAGCGCGGGGCGAACGTCTACGCGGCGAACTGCCTGGCCTGCCACCAGAGCGAAGGCCAGGGGATCCCGGCGGCGTTCCCGCCGCTGGCCGGCTCGGATTACCTCAACGAGGACAAGGAG
This sequence comes from uncultured Verrucomicrobiales bacterium, assembly GCA_965651855.1. GTDB lineage: Bacteria > Verrucomicrobiota > Verrucomicrobiia > Verrucomicrobiales > Akkermansiaceae > Luteolibacter. The sequence continues at coordinate 2,839 of CBFGTW010000013.1, read as the reverse complement.
CGGGCCATCCGCGCGGTCATCCACGGCTTGACCGGCGAGATCACGGTGAACGGCGAAAGGTATAACAGCGTGATGCCGGCCATGGCGCTCGGAGATGAAGATGTGGCGAACGTGCTGACCTACGTTTACAGCCAGTGGGACAACAACGGCAGCGTCGTGACGCCGGCTGAAGTGGCGAAAGTGAGGGCGGAGAAATGAAGACGCTCCGGGTCATCGCGGTCCTGCTCGCCTCCGCGGCGGGCTGCGCCGCCGCGGAAGAAGGCGCGCCCGCGGGCATGGTCCGCATCGAAGGCGGCTCCTACCTGCGGCCGCTGGAACGCGACGCGCGGCCGCGGGTGGTCCGCCCCTACTTGCTGGACGTTCGCCAGGTGACCAACGCGAAGTTTCTCGAGTTCGTCGCCCGCCACCCCGAGTGGCGGCGCTCGCAGGTGAACCGGCTGTTCGCCGACACCGGCTACCTCGCCCATTGGGCCGGCGATCTCGAGCTCGGCCCCGCCGCGCCGCCCGAGGCGCCGGTGGTGCGCGTCTCCTGGCACGCCGCCCGCGCCTATCTGAAAAGCCACGGCAAACGCCTGCCGACGGTGGACGAATGGGAGTTCGCCGCCCGCGCCGACGCGGAGATGGCCGACGCCAGCGCCGATCCCGCCTTCAAGCGGACCATCCTCGACTGGTATGCGAAACCCGCGCCACCGGTGTTGCCGGCGGCCGGCGCGCAGCCGGCGAACTACCACGGCGTGCGCGGCATGCACGGCCTGGTCTGGGAATGGACGCAGGATTTCGTCTCCGCGATGGTCGGTGGAGAAGGCCGCACCGACGGCAAGCTCGATCCGCAGCTCTTCTGCGGCGGTGGCGGGGCCGATCCGAAACAAGCGACCGAATACGCCAACTTCATGCGGATCGCCTTCCGCTCCTCCCTGCAGGGCGACTTCTGCCTGCCGGCCCTCGGCTTCCGCGGCGCGATGGCTGCGCCCCAAGCTCAAATCCGAACCGATTCCAGACCATGAAACCGATCCTGTTTTCCTTCGCCTGCCTGCTCCTGCCCGTTTCCGCCGGCGAGGCGGACCATCCGGTGCCCCCGGCCGACGCCGCGCTGCCCGACGGCTCGCTCTACACGCTGGACTCCACGTGGAGCGACCAGAATGGCAAGCCGCTCGTCTGGAAGGAATCGCGCGGCACGGCGCGGGTGGTGGCCCTCGGCTATGCCACGTGCAAAGGCGTGTGCCCGCGGATCATCGCGGACATGCAGAGGATCGAGCGCGAACTCGACGCGGGAACCGAGGCCCGCTTCACGTTCGTCTCGCTCGATCCCGAGAATGACGGCGAAGCCGAGCTCCAGGCGCTTGCGGAGAATCACAAGCTCACTCCGGGTCGCTGGGATCTCCTGCGGGGATCCGAAGACGCGGTGCTCGAACTGGCCGTGGCCCTCGGCATCCGCTACAACCGGCTGCCGAACGGCGTCGACTTCGCGCACTCCTACCTGGTCGCCGTGATCGGCCCCGACGGCCGGGTCTTGCACAAGTGGACGGATCCGAAACAAGGACCGGCCGCCGCGGTGGAAGCACTCGCCGGAACGGCCGCCACTTCCTCTGGAAACGCGGACTAACACCGCGCGCGCCGCTTTGACGGACCGCCGCAGCCACCTATCCTCCCGCGATTTTCCACCAGCGCGCCAATCCACCGCGATGTCCCGGGACACCTCCTCATTCGACCGCGCCCTCTTCGAGCGGCTCGGCCGCTCCGATACCTTCGCCACCTATCGCCACGCTTTCCGCACCGCCACCGGCTTGCCCCTGCTGCTCGTCGGCACCACGCCGGAAGAATGGTGCATCGGCGGCGGCACGCCACACCGCAGCCCGTTCTGCGAGCGGCTCGGCGCGTGCCTGACGTCGTGCGGCGGTTGCATCGAGTCGAACCGTCGGTTGTTGGAAACGGCAGCCGCCGGCGGCCCGACAAGCCGCCCGTGCTTCGCCGGGATGTCCGCCAGCGCGGTGCCGGTAAGGGCCGGCGCCCGACTGGTCGGGTTCCTGAAAACCGGGCAGGTTTTCACTCGCACGCCGGCGGAGGAGTCCTTCGCGGCCCTCGCCGCGAAGCTGCGCGACCACGGCGTCCGCGCCGAAGACGTGGCATCCCTGCGCGAGGCTTACTTCCAGACCCAGCGGATCGAGCCGGAGCGATACACGAGCATGATCACGCTCCTCACCGCCTTCGCCGAACAACTCGGGAAGCTCGCGGAAAAACTGCCGGTGGAGGATGCCGGCGGAAGCGACGCGGTGGCACGCGCCAAACGCCACGTGGAAGCCGAACTCACGAAACCGCTGCCGCTCGCGGAGGTGGCGCGCGCCGCCGGCCTGAGCCCCTCGCAGTTCTGCCGGGTCTTCAAGGAAGAAACCGGGATCACCTTGGTCGATTACATCAACCGCCGCCGCATCGAGGCGGCCAAGCGCCTTCTCATCAAGCCCGGGATGCGGGTCTCGGAGGTCGGCTTCGCGGTCGGCTACCAGTCGGTCTCCCAGTTCAACCGCTGCTTCGTGCAGCTCACCGGCCGCACGCCCACCCGCTACCGCGAGGAGGAACTCGCCGCACTCGCGGCCTGATCCGCGGAGGAATCGCCACCACGATGGCCGCGCCGACGGCGGATGATCCGGCCGGCTTTTCCCCGAAAGACAGGCGCGGCCGCGGTGGCGGATCAGGGCCCCCTCATTTCGGTACCACACCGCCCTTGTACGAAACAGCCGTTTGATTTAGGCGCGCCGGATGGCTCGCAAGAAGACTTCCGGAAAGACCCGCAGTGAAGAGTATGCCGGAGGATTTCCTCCCGGCATGGAAGCATTCGAAAACC
>CBFGTW010000012.1:0-51723 GCA_965651855.1 uncultured Verrucomicrobiales bacterium | reverse complement strand
TCGTGGGTTCGATTCCCACCTCCGCCTCCAGTGCGGACGGCCGTCCGCGGGCCGGAGATTCCCGCGCCGGACTTTCGCGGTGCGAAAGCCGGGGGCAAAGTGGCTGACGCTCCAGCCGCGGAAGCGGATTCACCTCCGCACGGAATGCGGGGTCTGCGGCTGGCTGGCGGTTTTTTGACGGGAAACGAGCTCCCAGAAACCCATGGCGAGGAAGAAAGTGCCAAAGGTGATTCCGACGGAGGCGGTGATTTCGATGAGGGATTGCATGGCTTCGGGGGGATTTCCGATCAACCGGCAAGCCCGCCGGCAGTGGGAGCTGCCATTGGAACTCAAGAACGGCTGATTGGGGGACGCCGCTACTTTTCAATATCCACTGAATTTCCGCAAGCGGCCTCGCCTTACGAGATCGCGTAGGTCAGGCGTCACGCCGGTCCGCGGGTCAGGCCGCTGGCATCATGTAGGCCAGCAGGCGTGCGATCCGCTCGCGGAGCTGGCCGCGCGCCACGATCGCGTCGATCAAGCCGTGCTCGAGCATGAACTCCGCCGTCTGGAAGCCGGGCGGGAGATTCTGGTGCGTCGTTTCCTTGACCACCCGGGGACCGGCGAATCCGATCATGCACTTGGGCTCCGCCAGGTTGATGTCTCCGATGGTGGCGAAGGAGGCGGTGACGCCGCCGGTGGTGGGATGGGTGAGCAGCGAAATGTAGGGCAGCTTCGCCTCGGCGAGCTTGGCGAGCGCGCCGCAGGTCTTCGCCATCTGCATGAGGGACAGCATGCCTTCCTGCATGCGCGCGCCGGACGAGGCGGAAACGATGATCATGCCCCGCCTTTCGCCGATGGCCGCTTCCACGGCCCGGGTGATCTTTTCGCCGACCACCGAACCCATCGAGCCCGCGAAAAATCGGAAATCCATCACCGCGATCATCGCCGGCCGGCCATCGATCGCGAGTCGGCCGGTGACGACGGCGTCGTCGAGCTTCGTCTTGTCGCGCAGGGTGGTGATTTTCGCGTCGTATCCTTGGAAGCCGAGCGGATTGGCGGAGGCCATGCCGGCTTCGGTTTCCTCGAAGGAGCCGGCGTCCGCCAGCAGCTCGATCCGGTCGCGCGCGTCCATCAGGAAGTGGTGGCCGCAGGGCGGGCAGACCTGGAGGTTCTGCTTGAGTTCGAGCACATGGATCATCGCCCCGCAATCCGGACATTTGGTCCAGAGACCTTCCGGCATGTCTTCGCGGCGGTCGCGGCCGCGGAGGCGGGGTTTGTTGAAGATGCCCATGGGGAAAACGTCGGGAGTGCAAAATTTCGATCCGCAGCGCGGTGCGCCCCGCGCGCGGAAAATAGCGGGCACGGCCGGCGAGGACAACCACCTTTTGAATTTCAAGCCGCCGCGACGATTCGGGCGCGGCAGGGGCGGTTGGCACGCATCCGGCTTTTTGTTTTGCATTGCGAAACAAACCCGGCCATAACCCGCGCGGCCGCCGGGCCGCCGCCTCCCTCCAGATTCCCTTCATGAAAGTCCGTCACTTCGTCAGTGCTTCATCCATCATTCTAGCAGCCTGGCTGTTGACGACGTTTCTCTGGGAAGTGCCGGCGGACCGCTATCCGGCGCTGGGACGCGGCTCGGTGCCGGTGACGGCGCGGGCGGTGCCTCAAAAGCCGGCCAACGATCGCGGCGCCGCGAACCTCGCGATGACCGTCTACCAGGCGCAGCGGGCGGACGAGCGCTGAAGGCGGCAGGCGGAAGATTCCGGATTGCGGCGGAAGGCTTTCTTCCGTCAGACTCCCGCGATGGCTGAGGATCCGGTCGTTTGCGACACGAGGCCGCTGGCGCTCGAGGTGGATGCGGGCGTGCACTGGTGGTGTTCCTGCGGGCGCTCGGCCCATCCGCCGTTCTGCGACGGCTCCCACAAAGGCACCGGCCTGCAGCCGGTGAAGCTCGAGCTCAACGAGCGGACGAGCGTCTGGTGGTGCCAGTGCAAGCGGACCGGCACGCCCCCTTTCTGCGACGGCAGCCACAAGCGCCTGCCTCCTGCCAGATGAGCCGGCCGGTGCGCGCGTTCCAGCGGGATATCTCTCAGAAATCCAGATAGATCTCCGTCCGGCGGTTCGCACGGCGACCTTGGGGATTGTCCTCGCCGCTTTCCGTCACATTCGGCCGGCGCGGCTGGCTCGCCCCCTTCGCCACGGTGATGATCTGCTCGGGCGAAACCCCGGCGCGGACGAGGTGGTCGCGCACCACGGATGCCCGTCGTGCCGAAAGCGCGTCGTTGTAACTCTCGCTGCCGACCGCGTCGGTATGGCCGCTGAGCGTGAGCTTTTTTCCCGGATCGGTCCGCAGGATCTGGGCGACGATCTCGAGCTGGCGCTCGGTCCGCGGGTTCATGTGGTCTTCGTCGAACTCGAAGTAGAGCGCGATCGTGTCGCCGCCCTGCGGGCTCTTCACGAGCGGCGAATAATAGACGTCGCCGCCGGCGACGCGGCGGGCGTAGTCCGCCAGGAGCTGGTCGAGGTTGATCTCGGACACGAGCCAGTTGGTGGGCGCCGGTGGCTGGCGCAGCGTCAGGGAAAACTGGGCGGCCTGCGCGCCGTCCGCCGTTTGCACGTTCGCGAGAAAGCCGACGGTGTCGTCCCGGCGGAACAAGGTCCGCAGCGGCTTGGTGGGGCGGAGCCGGTAATTGCCTTCTTCGAAGAGGATGCACAGGCCCGCGATCTTGGCGTCCGAAACCTTCTCGCGGTCCACGAAGTCCCGGGCGAACTCGAAGTCCTGGCGCAGCACCGCTTGCAGGAAGGCGTCCGCGATTCCGAGCGGATCCGCGAGGATCGCGCGCGGGATCGGCTCGTCCGCGGCGGGCGGCAGCGTGACCCGCTCGACCGACCATTTTCCTTCGCGTTTCCGCAGATCGAGGAAAATCCGGTCGCGTCCGGATTCCGCGCCGTCCAGTTCGATGGCCCAGCGGGCGAGCGCGTTCAGCTCGAGCTCCCCCACCTCCCGGACGCCCTCCGGTTGCCGCAGGCGGAACGGCCGCGCGGCGGCCAGCTCCTCGAGCCGGCCCAGCGTCCGGGCGTCGAGCACATCGCGACCGACGATCCGCTCGACCGCCTGCAGGTCGCCCTCCTCGAGCGCCTTTCCGATCCGGGCGACAAGGTCCGCGGGATCCACCGTGGCGATGCCGACGCCTAGGTCCGCGAGGGACTCCTCCGGGTCGCCCGTAGGGGTCGGTTCATCGAGCGCGTCGATCGGCTCCGGCGGCTCCGGTTGGTCCGCGACCCGCTCCTCCGGCTCCGGGGGCGGCACGACGGCCGGCCGCGGCGCGCCCGGACGCACGATCAAGAGGACCAAGGCCGCGGCGGCGAGCACGGCGGCGAAGCCCAGGAAGAAGTACGGAATTTTGGATCTCGGATGCATGGCGCGCGGAAAAGCAGCGGCGGTGCCCGCGGCCGCTGTCCTTTTATCGGAAACGGCGGGCGGGTGGAGGGGATTTCATCGGTGACGGACGGTGGCGCTATTCCGAGGGCAGCGGCGGAAGGTTCACCTGCAAGAGGCGCCCCCCGCGCAGCAGGTCCAGCCGCGCGGCCTGCACCGGAAGGGTCGCCACAAGGTGCTCGTCGAAGTCTCGGGCGGTCTCGACCGGCGTGTCATTGATCCGCAGGATCAGGTCCGAGGGGCTGAGGAGGCCCGCGGCGAGGCCACCGGAAGCCACCTCTTCGACGACCACCCCGTGGAGGCCGCGGGCGCGCTCGGTGGGCGCCAGATCCCGGACCGCCACGCCGATCGCCATGAGGATCTCCCGGGCCGCGCTTGCCGGCTCCGGCTGCGGCGTCCGGGATGTGGTGCGCGGGCCGCTTTCTCCGATCGTCGCCGTCAGCTGCACGATCTCGCCGTTCCGCCAAACCTCGAGTCTCACCTCCTGGCCGGCGGCCGTGCGCTGGATCATGGAAATCAAGGCGGAGCTGCTTTCGACCTGTTCGTTGCCATAGGAAAGGACGACGTCCTCGGGCTGCAGGCCGGCCCGCTCCGCGGGCGAACCGGGGCTCACATAGCGGACCGCGGCGCCGCGGCGCCCCACGAAGCCAGGGACCACGCGCGGGTCGTCGGCGAAAGCCACGCCGAGAAAACCCCGGACGGGACGCCCGCGCTGGAGGATTTGCTTGAGCGCCTCCTTCACATCGTTGGAGGGGATGGAGAATCCGACGCCTTGGAAGCCGGGGCGTTCCCGGTCGAGCGTGAAGATCGCCACGTTGATCCCGATGATCTCGCCGCGCAGATTCACCAGCGGCCCGCCGGAATTCCCCGGGTTGATCGCCGCGTCGGTCTGGAAAAGGTCCCGCTGGTTGTCCGAAAGCGAGCGCTCCTTGGCGGAGATGATGCCGCTCGTGACGGTTTCGCCGAGGCCGAACGGATTGCCCACGGCGAACACCATTTGACCCACCTCGACCTCGGAGGAATTTCCGAGTTTCAGCGGGGTGAAATCCTCCTCGGGGGCCTGCACGCGCAAAACCGCGATGTCCAGCAGGCTGTCCTCGCCGATCAGGATGGCGGGATAGCTTTTCCCATTGTGGAGCGTCACCTGGATCTGGGACTGGTTGGCGATCACGTGGTGGTTGGTGACCACGTGGCCTTCCTCGCTGACGATCACGCCCGAACCTTGCCCATGCGTCGGGTAATAGCGCTCCCGCACGCGGCCCCAGGGATCGAGACCCCAGCGCTCGCGCCGGATGCCCATCGTGTTGATGCTGACGACGGAGGGGACCACGGCGTTCGTCAGCTTGGCATACTCGCGGTCGAGGCGGGCGAGCAATTCCACATCTCCCAGCTCGAGCGGCGCGTGCTCGGGGAAGGTCGCCTTTTCAGGCAGGGAGGCGGGGATCTCGCGGCCGGACAGCAGATCGCGCAAGCTCCCGCCAGCCCGCCACATCCGAAGGGCGGAAACGGCGATGAAAGCGAGGGCGAAAACGGCTCCGAGCGCCAGCAACCGGCGGAATCCTTGGCTCATCGTTCGGGGTGAGGTGAACGACAGCACCATGCGCCATCGTGCGGAACTTCCAAGCGCGGAAACGCCGGCGGCCGACCGCTCAGCGGGCCGGCTCCGCGGCGGCGCGCCGCAACTCGTGCCGCACGGCCCTAAAGGTTCCCGCGAAGCTGCGATGGGCGGCCGAGCCCACGAGCGTGGAATCGCCGGCGAGTCTGCGCGAAAGTGGGCGCAGCTCATCCACCATCGCGCGGACCTTCGCGAGAAGCTCACGGTCGCCGAAATCGGCGTACCGTTCCAGGGCGTCCACCGCCGCGCGCGCTTTCCGGTGCGCATCCTGGGCGCTCCGGGCCAACTCGAGACGCGTCAGCGACGAGACTTCCACATCCGGGCCCAGGGCCTCGGCGGGAGCCACCGCGCGCAGCAGCTCGGCCGCGAGGAGCGGGCGAGTCAGCTTGGTCGGCCGCGAACCGGAGGCTTGGAGTGCCAGCATGCGGGCCGAAGCATGCTGAGGCGAGGCTTGCACGAACTCTCCAAGTCTTTGTCGGACAGCGGCTTGCGCAAGCGAGGACCAGCCGTCTCGGCCCCGGACGCGCCGCTGGACCGCCAAAAAATCCGGATCGCTGTCCGCCGTCGCCAGCGACGTCAGTTCTTCCGGTGAACCGGCCAGTAGCACCTCGAAACGGAGAAAAAATTCCGCTTTCTCAAAGGCCAGCAGGCCATGCAACAGGGGTGCCGCCGCGACGGGCAGAACCAGTCGCTCCGGAATCTCCGGCTGATCGGCCGATTCTTCCAATGCGCGCAGGCGAGCCCACGTCCCCTCCGGAAGCGTGAGCGCCCCGTCCTTCAGCCCGGCCAGGACCACGGCGGTTGCCGGACGGCCACGGAAAGCGGAATCCAGCAGCACCGCCGTTGCCGCCTCGATCTCGGCCGCGTTTCCCGCGGCCAGCGTTGAACCTCCGGCGTCGACGCCCACCACTCCGAGAGTCGCCGGCGGAAGCTCGCCGAAGCGGAGCCGGGCCGAGGCCAAGAGCCGCTCCGATCCGCCCGCCGTTGGGCCGGCACCTTCCGGGAAGGTCAACTGGAAGGCCGGACTTCCGGGAGCGGCGTCCATTTCGAGGGATACCCGCACCGGCACCGGCACGGCGGGCGCCGATTCCTCACCGGCGGCAAGCGCGACTGTGGTCACCGAGGTTTTCGCCAGCAACGGGCGCACCGGCGCTTCTTCCTCCTCCGCCTCGGGCGCAGGTGGGGCCGGCAGTTCCGGAAGCCATCCCGCCCAGTGCGCAGCCCCACCGGTGGCGGAGATTGCCGCTGGATCGGGCGACGCGATGAGGTCCGCCAGGCAGGCGGCCAGCGCCTCCCCCGCCCCAGCGTCGCCGAGGTGGGCGAGGATCTCGCGGCAGCTGTCGAGGTCGACTTCCCCCTGGGGGGACGCGGGCACCGCACCTGACAGAACCTCCTCGAGAAGGCGCCCGGCCTCCGGATTCACCGGGTCCACGGCCAACGCCAAGGCCAGGGCGCGAATGGCATGTCGCTGCGGGTCCACCCCCTCCGGCGGCCGCGCCGCGAGCCGGGTCAGCGCGCCGGAGAGCTCGCGCTGCGTGTCCACCGAGAGCGGCAGCCGATCGCGCCGGAACGGCGGAACACCACCGCCCGCTTCACCCGCCGCGGCCCGCGGCAGCGGAACCGCCACCACGGTGACAGCGGCCAGCATTGCGCAGCGGCGGAGGATTCCCAGGATCATCGAGACAGCCGCACGTTGCATCGCGGCGGCACGCATGCCAAGGCTAAGCCATGCGCAGCGCCACCACTCAGGAAACGCGGGAAGAGGTCATGTTTTTCGACACCGACTGCGGCGGTGTCGTCCACAACCTGGCATACCTGCGGATGATCGAGACCTGCCGCACCCGTTTCGCGGCGAAGCTCGGGATGGATCTCAAGACCATGGCGGAGACGCAGCTTTTCCCGGTGGTGGTGCGGACGGAAATCGACTACCGCCGGCCGGGGAAGCTGGGCGACTGGATCACGATCCGCGGTCGGCTCGGCGAGGTCACGCGCGCAAAATTCTGGTGCGAGTTCGAGGTGGTTCGCGAAAGCGACAGCGCTCTCCTCGCCACGGCGCGGCAGGCGCTGGCCTTGGTGCAAATGCCGGAGGGCCGGCCGGTGCGGTTGCCGCAGGCTTGGTTTCAGGACTGAGGGGCCGACGCCGTCTCCCGCTCCCGCTTCTCCAGCCACACCGCCAGGATCGCGACATCGGCGGGCGTGATGCCCGGAATGCGAGCCGCCTGGCCCAGCGTCGCCGGGCGAATTTCCGAGAACCGGAGCTGCGCCTCCTTCTTCAGGCCACGCACCGTCGTGTAGTCGATCTCCGCCGGGAGACGCTTGTTCTCTTGGCGGGAGAGCCGGTCGATCTGGACCTGCTGGCGCCCGAGATGGCCCTCGTATTTGAAGTTTGTCTCGATCAGCGGCCAAAGTTCCACGTGGAACACCCGCCGCAGGTCGTCGGGGAGGTCGCGCCATGAGTTCTCGCTGCGGCGGAACCACTGGTCGAGCTTGACGCCCTCATGGGTGGTCCGGCGCACGAAAACTTCCGCCTCAGCCAGCGCGGCCCGCTTTTCCTCCACCCGCTGGACGCGCTCGCCGCTCGCGAGGCCGATGGCGGCGGCGCGGGGCGTGAGCCGGAGATCCGCGTTGTCTTGACGGAGGAGAAGCCGGTATTCGGCCCGGCTGGTGAACATCCGGTAGGGCTCGGTGCAGCCACGCGTGACAAGGTCGTCGACCATCACGCCGAGGTAGGCTTCGTCGCGACCGAGGATGAATTCGGGCTGGCCGAGCACCTTGAGCGCGGCATTCGCCCCGGCGATCAACCCCTGCCCGGCTGCCTCCTCGTACCCGGAGGTGCCGTTGATCTGGCCAGCGAAGTAGAGGCCGGAAACTTGCTTCGTCTCGAGCGTCGGCCGGAGCTGGGTCGGCGGGCAGTAGTCGTATTCCACGGCGTAGCCGGGGCGAAGGATCTCGCATTTCTCCAAGCCGGGAATGGTGCGCAGGAACGCGAGCTGCACCTCGTACGGCAGCGAGGTGGAGACGCCGTTGACGTAGTATTCCAGCGTGTGTCGGCCCTCGGGCTCCAGGAACACCTGGTGACGCTCCTTCTCCGCGAAGCGAACCACCTTGTCCTCGATCGACGGGCAGTAGCGCGGGCCGACTCCCTCGATGACGCCGCAATACATGGGCGATTGGTCGAGGTTTCCGCGGATAATCTCGTGGGTCGCGGCGTTCGTGTAGGTGATCCAGCAGGGTAGTTGTTCCACGTGGAACGTTGGATCGCCCCAAGGGTTCAGCGTGAAGAGGTCGTCGGCACCGCGCCGGAGCGTGTCTGCCATGAAGCTGAACCGCGGCGGCGGCGTGTCGCCTTCCTGACGCTCGCATTTCGAAAAGTCGATAGACCGGCCGTTCAGACGGCAGGGTGTGCCAGTCTTGAAACGTTCCACGTGGAACCCGAGGCGCTTGAGCGCGTCGGACACGGTCGAGGTGGCGTCGCCCATGCGGCCACCCTTTTCATTCCGCAAGCCGACGTGCATCAAGCCGCGCATGAAGGTGCCGGCACTGAGAATCACGGAACGGCCGGCAATCTCCATGCCGAGCGAAGTGGTGACGCCCCGGATCTGGTCATTCTCGACCCGCAGGTCGGCGACGTTCCCTTGGTGGACGTCCACCCCCGGCGCCGCCTCGAGCTCCCGCTTGATCCGGAACTGGTAGGCCTTCTTGTCGCACTGCGCGCGCGGGGCGCGGACCGAGGGACCTTTGGACGCATTCAGCATCCGCCACTGGATGCCGGTGGCGTCGGTGTTCAAACCCATCAGGCCGCCGAGCGCGTCGATTTCGCGGACCATGTGGCCCTTGGCCAGCCCACCGATCGCGGGATTGCAGGACATCTGGCCGATGGTATCGAGGTTCTGCGTGAGGACCGCCACCTCGCAGCCAAGCCGGGCGGCGGCAAGCGCGGCTTCCACGCCGGCGTGGCCGGCACCGATCACGATCACGTCGTAGCTTTTGGGATAGCGGAACACGGGGGCCGGACTCTATCCCCCGCCCGCCCCGCCACAAGTGGCAAAACGCCGCCAAAGTTCCACGTGGAACATCAGCCGAGGCGATCGAGGATTCCGGCCGAAGCCCGTGGCAGCAGCTCCTCCAGCCGGAACTCGCCCCGCTCGCTGCGGTTGGCGAGCATGACATACGGCACACCGAACTCCGCCAGCACCTGCCGGCAGGCCCCGCAGGGCGACACCGGCACTTGCGTGTCCGCCACCACGGCCACCCCGAGGAACGTCCGCGCGCCCGCGGCCACTGCCGAGCCGACAGCCACCCGCTCGGCGCAGGTCGTCAGGCCGAAGGAGAGGTTCTCGACGTTACAGCCGGTGAAGATCCGGCCGTCTTCCGCGAGCAGGGCCGCCCCCACCTGGAAGCGGGAATACGGGGCGTGCGCCCGCTCGCGCACGTCCCACGCCGCGGCGATCAACCGGTGCCAGTCCATGCGCCACTGCTAACCCGCGGGCCCTACGGCGGGAACGAAAAACCGGGGGCCGCAGGCGGAATTTTCCCCTCGCGCGGTGGTGGGAAAACGCCCACTGTCCGGCATGCACCGCTGGCTTCCGCTCCTCCTGATTTTCGGCTTGGCCGCCGTGTTCCGGCTGCTCGGTTCGTTCGCTCCCGGATTCCCGCCGAATTTCCAGCCGCTCGCCGCGATGTTCCTGTGCGGCGCGTTTCTCCTTCCCGGCTGGCGCGGCTTCGCGGTGCCCGCCGCGGTGTGGGCGGTGACCTATCTCATTCCATCCGCGATCCAAGGTCACCCGCCTGGTGGCGCGGTTTTCGCGACCACCCTCCTTGCCTTCGCCGCCACATTCTTCCTTGGCCGTTCGCTTGCGGAACGCGGTGCCGGCACCCTGCTGCTCGGGTCGCTGGCCGGAGCCGTGCTTTTCCACCTGCTGACGAACGGTGCGGCGTGGCTCGGAAGCCCGCTCTACACGAAGGACCTGAACGGCCTGTGGCAGTCGGTCTGGGCCGGTCCCGCCGGCTCGCCGATCCCGAGCTGGGTCTTCCTGCGCAACCTCGCGGCCGCCAACCTGCTCTTCACCGGCCTGGTGCTGGCAGCCCGCTGGCGCATCCCGACGATCGCTCCGCAGCCCGCCGGCGGCCTTGCCAGATAAGGCTTGCAGCCCTTCCGGCCCCCCTCTAAGTCCCCTTCCCCCGCCAGCCCCTTCTCGTCCGACTCATGTCCAGCGCCACCTCGCCCGCCCTCGACTTCGCCGGCTCTCCGGTCAACCGCTCGCTGACGCCCGAGCGCAAGATCGAGCTCTTCACCCAGATGGTCCGCATCCGGAGGTTCGAACAGGCCGCGCTCAAATATTACAACGCCGGGAAAATGGGCGGCTTCCTCCACCTTTACATCGGCCAGGAATCGGTGGCCGTGGGGACGATCTCGCTGGCCGGCCCGGACGACCACTTCATCACCGCCTATCGCGACCACGGCCACGCGCTGGCGGTCGGCATGGGCATGAACGAGTGCATGGCCGAACTCTACGGCAAGCAAACCGGCTGCTCGAAAGGCAAAGGCGGGTCGATGCACTACTTCGCGCCCGACAAGAACTACTGGGGCGGCCACGGGATCGTCGCCGGCCAGACGCCGCTCGGCCTCGGCCTCGGCTACGGCTTGAAATATCTCGGCAAGAAAGGCTGCTGCCTGTGCTACCTTGGCGACGGCGCCGTGAACCAAGGCGCCTTCCACGAATCCCTCAACCTCGCCGCCCTCTTCGAGATCCCGGTGATCTATGTCATCGAGAACAACGGCTACTCGATGGGCACCTCGCAGAAGCGCTCGTCCGCCTATCGCGGCTGCCTCGCGCAGCGCGCCGAAGCTTACGACATGGAGTGGGATGTGATCGACGGCTCCGACCTCTACGAAGTCCGCGCCAAGACCCACATCGCCATGGAGCGCGCGAAGAAGGAACACAAGCCGACGCTCCTCGAGATCGACACCTACCGCTACTATGGTCATAGTATCGCGGACGCGAACCACAAGAAATACCGCACGCCCGAGGAGATCGAGAATTACAAGCAGAACCACGATCCCATCAACCTCTTCCGCCGCCGCTTGATCGAGGAGGGCGTCCTGAGCGACGAAAAGGCGGACGCCATCAACAAGGCCGCCGCCGAGGAAGCCGCCGCTTCGGTGAAGTTCGCCGACGAGTCCCCGGCCCCGACCGCCGCCGACATCATGACCGACGTTTACTGGGAGTCCGACAACGGCACCGAAGCCTCGAAGATCGGCCGCCATTTCTTCAACGATTGATCCCCGCCGTCGCGCACGACTCAGGCCGCCCGAACTACTGGAAACATCGTACTTCCCACTGAAACCTCCATGTCCCGTACCCTCACCTACCGTGAAGCCCTCCGCGAAGGCCTCGACGAAGAACTCGCCCGCGACGAGAACGTCGTCATCATGGGCGAGGAAGTCGCCCAGTACAACGGCGCCTACAAGGTGACCGAGGGGCTTTGGAAAAAGTGGGGCGACAAGCGCGTGGTCGACACGCCGATTTCCGAGGCCGGCTTCATCGGCATGGGCATCGGCGCCTCGATGCTCGGCATCCGGCCGGTGATGGAGCTGATGTTCTGGTCCTTCCACTCGGTGGCCTTCGACCAGCTCGTCAACAACGCCGCCTGCGTCCGCTACATGTCCGGCGGCCTGATCAACGTGCCGATCGTCGTCCGCGGCCCGGCGAACGGCGGGACGAATGTCGGCGCGACCCACTCGCACGTGCCCGAAGGCCTGTTCGCCGCCTTTCCGGGCTTGAAGGTCTGCGCGCCGGCGACGCCCGCGGACGCCAAAGGCCTGATCAAGGCCGCGATCCGCGACAATGATCCGGTTTACGTCATGGAGAACACGCTGCTCTACGGCACCACCGGCGAGGTGCCGGATCCCGCGGACGGCGACTTCGTCGTGCCGCTGGGCAAGGCGGACCTCAAGCGCGAAGGCTCCGACATCTCGCTCATCGCCCACGGCCGCTCGGTGCTGCACGCGCTGGCCGCCGCCGAGACACTGAAGGAAGAGCATGGCATCGAAGCCGACGTCCTGGATCTGCGCTCGATCCGTCCGCTCGACCAAGAGGCGATCCTCAAGTCGGTGATGAAGACCAACCGCGTCGTGCTCGTGGACGAGAGCAAGCCCTTCGGCGGCGTCTCGGCCATGGTCGCCACCCTGATCCAGGACCACGCGTTCGACTACCTCGACGCGCCGATCAAGCGCGTCTGCACCGTCGACGCCCCCGCGATCTACTCGCCCCACATCGAGAACGAGCAGCTGCCGAATCCCCGCCGCGTCGTCGAGAAGGTCCTGTCGATCGCGTGAAATTTACCGCGTGTTGACGGACGCGGCGCCACGGCTGCGGCAGGATGTTTCCGATGAAACGGAAACCGCTCCTCAGCCTGTTGTCGTGCGCCGCCCTCGGTGGCACCGCCACCCTCGCCGCCCTCGAAGTCCACGAGTGGGGCACGTTCACCACCCTGCACGGCTCGCACGGCCGGCCGCTCGCGTGGTACCAGCCGGCCGGCGACGTCGCGCATTTGCCGGATTTCGTCGTGAACGAGGCGCTCTTGGACAAGTCCATCCCGGCGATCGCCCGGATGGAAACGCCGGTGATCTATTTCTATCCGGACGAGCCGGGGCCGGTGGCCGTGGAGGCCTTGTTCAATGGCGGCCGGATCACCGAGTCCTTTCCCGCGGCCGGTCGGGTTCCAGAGCAGCTCGGGACCGCCCGCTGGACCGGAGAGCTTCTGCCCCCCGATGACGCGGAGGCGCTCGCCGCGATCCCCCCGGTCACGCGGCCGTCGCTTGATGAGCCCTACGAAGCCGCCCGCGCGGTTCCCCGGGCTTGGATCTTCCGGTCCGAAGCGGGATCGACCGAGAAGTTCATCTTCTACCGCGGCGCCGCGATGGTCCCGCCCGGTCTGCAGGTGGCTTATCGCGACAGTGCCGTGGAAATGGTGAATGCCGGCCCGCACACGTGGTCCGCCAACCTCCTGCTCGAAGTCGGCGACGGCGGCGTCCGCTGGGCAGCTCTGCCACCAGTGGAACGCGGCTCGGCGGAGCATCCCGCGCGCACCGCAGGCGGGCTTTCCGGTCCGGCCCGCGATCCGGACACGGCGGGCGAAGCGCTGGCCGCTTGGTTTCACGGCGAATTGACCGACCGCGGGTTGTCCCGCGACGAAGCGGCGGCCATGATCGCCACTTGGCGCGCGAGCTGGTTCCGCGAACCCGGCGTGAGGGTTTTCTCGCTGGTGCCTGAGGACCGCATCGACGAGATGCTCCCGCTGCGGATCGAACCCGCGCCGAGCTCGGTCGTCCGGGTCTTCGTGGCGAGGCACGAATTGCTGGCTCCGGAGAAGGAGGAGGCGCTGCTCGCGCTGGTGACCCATGAAGACGCGCCCGCCCGCACCGAAGCATTCCGCGCGTTGGAACTCGGCCGCTTCGCGGATGGGGCGTTCCAAGGCGTTCTGGACATGGAAGCCGCCAGACTCCGCTCCTCTTTCCACAGCCTGCGGCAGGCCGCGCGCGAAACCTCCGCCGCGGCGGCAGGTGCCGGGGCGCGGCGATTACCCCTTGCGGCCGGGCGGTGAAGAGGGATCTTGGGCCTCATGAGGATCGCTTGCCTGCTGGCCCTGTCCCTCGCGGCCGCCGCGTGCCGCCCGGATGCCGAGACTCCCGCGGCCGCACCCGAGGCGGCCGCACCGGCGGTGCCCCCGGATCCGGATAATCCGGATACTTTCGTCGGCCTTCTCCTCACCGAAGCCCAGGCTGCCGCCGATCAGGCCGGGGTGCCCCACCGCGTGGTCGAGCGTGACGGCGAGGCCCTGCCACGGACGATGGACTTCCGCCCGGAGCGGCTGAATTTCGCCGTCGTTGATGGAAAGGTCGTGAAAGTCACCAAAGGTTAGGACCTGTTGGAGAGGGGTCTTTTTGATTGCCAACAATCCCGCCCATTCTAGCATCGGCCGCATCATGAAACGAATTGTCGCAGCCGCCGCGCTCACCGCCCTGACCCTCGCGTTTTCCTCGTGCTGCTGCCTTTTCTGACGTCCTGACGAAAATCCCAATCCAAGCCTCCCAACTGACAAACCTAGCCTCCACCATGAAAAAACTCGCCCTTCTCATGTCACTCGTCGCCCTGACGCTCGGCTTCTCTTCGTGCTGCGCGATGTTCGGCGTCAGCAAGCAGAGCGCCGGCCACTACACCGAAGAGCGCCAGGTGAAAACCTGCGGCTATGACATCGTCACCGAGCAGGTCGCCGTGGGCGGCGACGCGAAGAGCGGCATGATCTACGAGACGGTCGAGAAGAAGGTCCCGCGCTACAAGACGGTCACCAAGAAAGTCCGCATCCCCTGCCCGCAGTGCGTGCGCTTTTATTGCCCGGTCGACGGCTGCTGCGGCACCACCGGCGAGAAAACCATCAAGATGGCCACCGCCCAACCGGCCAACGGCGCACCCCACATCGGCTTGATCCCGACGATGAAGCCGATCGCTCCCTGATCCGCACCGTCAGGCAGATCGAAAAATTTTCCGGGCGCGGGGGGCTGTGACTCCCCGCGCCCTTTTTCCGTCTGCCCGGACCGCCCGAAAAAGGCTGGAAATGCCCGGTCGTTCTCCCATCTTCCCCCGGACTCCATTCCCTTCCCACGACGCCATGCCAGTGAACATCGAAATGCCGAAGCTCTCGGACACCATGACCGAAGGCACCCTCATCAAGTGGCACAAGAAAGTCGGCGACCGAGTCGAGATCGGCGACATCCTGGCGGAAGTGGAGACCGACAAGGCGACCATGGAAATGGAGGCCTTCGACGAGGGGACGATCACCGAAATCCGCGTGCCGGAGGGCGGAAAGGCGCCCGTCAACGGCGTGCTCGCCATCCTGGACGGAGACGAAGCGGGCGAGGCCGGAACCGCCGCCCCCGAAGAACCCGCTGAAGCCAAGACGGAGAGCGCCCCGGACAAGCCGACCCAACCGCAGGCCGCATCCACTCCGGCAGCCCCCGCGCCGTCGGGTGCCGACGGCGAGCGGATCAAGGCTTCACCCCTCGCACGGAAAGTCGCCGCGGATCTCGGCGTCGAGCTTTCCTCCGTTTCCGGCAGCGGTCCGGGCGGGCGGATCGTGAAGAAGGACGTCGAAGGCGCCTCCTCCGGCAAAGGCGCACCCTCCGCTGAAGCCACCGCCGCCGCTCGCCTCGCCGCCGCCGCCAAGGCCAAGTCCTCCGCCCCGGCCGCGCAACCCGCCGCCCCGGCCCCGGCCCAAGCAATTCTTCCCACGGCCAAGGAAGGCGACGAAACCATCCCTCTCAGCTCGATGCGGAAGGTCATCGCCTCCCGCCTCCTCACCTCGAAGGTCACCATCCCCCATTTCTACCTGCACGTGGAGGCCGACGCCGCGCCGCTCATGGCCCTCCGCAAGCAAGTCAACGAGCAGGCCGAGCAGACCCACGGCAACAAGTACACCGTCAACGATTTCATTCTCAAGGCCGTGATCAACGCCGCCCAAGCCGTGCCCGCCGTCAACGCCTCCTTCGCCGGCGAGCACATCGTAAAGTTCAAGCACGTCGGCCTCTCGGTCGCCATCGCCGTGGAGGACGGCCTCGTCACCCCGGTCATCAAGCAGGCGGAAACGAAATCGCTCCTCAAGATTTCCCGCGAGGTGAAGGACTTCGCCGCCCGCGCCAAGGAGAAAAAGCTCAAGCCGGACGAGTTCGACGGCGGCACGATCACCGTCTCGAACCTCGGTGCGTGGGGCATCGAGAGCTTCGACGCGATCGTCAATCCGCCTCAGGCCGCCATCCTTTCGGTCGGCGCGGCCGTCGAGAAGCCGGTCGTCAAGAACGGCCAGATCGTCCCGGGCCTGCGCATGAACCTCGGGCTGTCCTGCGACCACCGCGTCGTGGACGGCGCGATCGGCGCGCAGTTCCTGGCCGAAGTGAAGAAGCTCATCGAGCAGCCCGCGCTGATGCTGCTCTGACGGCACCGGCAGGCTTTCCCAATCCCTTCCCGAGCAGGCTCCGTGGATCTCCCGCGGGGCCTGTTTTCCGTTCCCCTCTTTGATGAATTCTTCCTTTTGAACCTCAAGAATTCATCTTCTTAAGCGTGTGGACAACCCGCCGAAACGGATGTTCCCCGGTGCTGTTGCAAGCGTTCCACGGGAAGAACAACTTGGGCAACAAGCCCCATGGCCTCCGAACGAATCGCCCTCCGGAAGTCCCGCGGCAGGTTTTCCGGCAACAATTCCCGGGTTATTCGCAAGCCGTTCCCGGGTTCTTGAAACTCCCGGCCGCCCACGCACGATGACGCCATGAAACGCGCGGCGCTCACCGGCGGACAAGGCGGACTCGCCAAGGCGGTGGCCTCGGTGCTGCGCGAGGCCGGCTGGGACGTTGCAGCCCCGGGCCGCTCCGAGCTGGACGTGCGGGACCCGGCCTCGGTGCGTCGCTTTTTCCATCGTCGCCCGCTCGAGCTGCTGGTGTGCAACGCCGGCGTGATCCGCGACGCGCCGCTCGCTCGCTTGAAGCCGGAGGCGTGGGACGAAGTCTGGGACACCAACTTCGCCGGCGCCGCGCGATGCGCCCGCGAGGCGGTGGCCGGAATGGCGGCCGGTGGACAGATCGTCTTCATCTCGAGCGGCTCCGCGTTCCGCCCGCCCGTCGGCCAGGCCGCCTATGGCGCCGCCAAAGCCGCGCTTCTCGGGCTGACGCGCGAGCTGGCCCGCGAACTCGGACCGGCGGACGTCCGCGTGAACGCGATTCTCCCCGGCTTCCTGGAAACGCCGATGACCGCCGCCATTTCCACCGCCCGCCGCGGGCAAATCCGGGCCGACCACGCCTTGGGACGCTTCAACACGCCACAGGCCGTGGCCGGGTTCCTCCTCCACCTCCACGACCACCTGCCGCACACCTCCGGCCAAGTCTTCCAGCTCGACAGCCGTTGAGCGCGGGACATTTCCGCGGCGTGTGCTTCCTTCCGCGATGTCCGCCGAGCCCGAAGCCCGCGAGTGGCACGCCCCGAATGGCGTGGTGATCCGCTACCGCTGGAGCCAGCCGGACAACGTGGAGCCTGGCCGGCTCTATCCGCTCGTGCTCTTCCTCCACGGTGCCGGCGAGCGGGGCAACGACAACACGGCCCAACTCCGCCACGGCGTGCGCGATATCCTGAAGTGGAGCCGCGCCAACGAGCCCTGCTTCCTCCTCGCGCCGCAGTGCCCGTCCGGCAAGTGGTGGGCGCCGGTCGACCTCGAGACCATGACGCCCTCCGCCCTCGACGAGCCGAACGCCCGGCTGCTCGCCCTGATGGAACTCCTCGACCAGCTGGCAGGCGAGCACCCCGTCGATCCGGACCGGCTTTACCTGACCGGCATTTCGATGGGCGGCTTCGGCACTTGGTCGCTGCTGACGCGTTACTCCGAACGATTCGCCGCCGCGGCTCCCGTCTGCGGCGGCGGCGACCCGGAATACGCCCCGCGGTTCAAGCACGTTCCTCTCTGGGTCTTCCACGGGGCGAAAGACGAAGTCGTCCCCGTTCTCCGCAGCCGCGAAATGGTCGACGCCCTCCGCGAAGCCGGCGGCGATCCGAAGTTCACCGTCCACCCCGACGCCGCCCACGACTCCTGGACGCCAACCTACCAGGACGACGAGTTCCTCCGCTGGCTGTTCTCGCAGCGGAAGGGTTGATTCAGTCGCGACGCGGGTGCGGGTGCCGATAGCCGACGCCGCGCACGCTTTGGATGAGCCGCGGACTCGACGGCTCCCGCTCGATCTTTTTCCGCAGGAGAAAGATATGCTGATCCAGCGTCCGCGAGTCCGGGAAATATTCGAGACCCCAGCAGGTGTCGAGGAACGCGTCCCGCGTCACCGGCCTGCCCTTGTTCTGATAGAGAAGTTGCAGCATCGCGATCTCCCGCGGGGTCAGATCGACCACATGTCCTCCCCGTTCCGCGGCGAGCGCATGCGGCCGGACCAGAAGATCGCCGAAATCGAACGCATCCAACGGGCGCTCGCGCTCCCGGCGGCGCAAGGCCGCGCGGACGCGCGCCATCACCTCGCGGCGGGTGAACGGCTTGCGGATGAAATCGTCCGCCCCGAGGTCGAGACCCGCCACCACGTCGATCTCCTGGTTCTTCGCCGACAGGAAGAGGATGGGAACCTGTTTGTCTCCGGCGCGGACCCTTCGGCAGACTTCATAACCATCGATGCCGGGCATCATGATATCCAGGCACAGGAGGTCCGGTTTCGCCGACCGCCAAAGCTCGAGCGCCTGCCTTCCATCCGCTGCCCGCACGGCTCGGAACCCCTCGCTCTCGATGCACGCGGCGAGGGCGTCGAGGGTGAGCGGATCGTCTTCGGCGACGAGGATGTTCATGCGGCGTGGGTTTCGTCCTCAACGAGCGCGAGGACTTCCGGTGCGGGAACGCACAGCCGGAAAGTCGCTCCGACCGGTGTGTCAACGAGTTCCAAGGACCCGCCCATCCGAGCGGCGAGTTCGCGGGCGATGGCGAGACCCAGGCCGGTGCCGCTCGAGCCTTCGTTGATCGAGTCCGTGACGCGTTCGAAGGGGCGGAAAATCCGCTCCCGCGCTTCCGCCGGAATGCCGGGCCCTCGGTCGCGGATTTCAAGAACCAGGGAGCCGCGGGTCTGACGGCACTCGAGGCCGAGCCAACCGCCGCCGGCCGCATACTTCTCGACGTTTGAAAGCAGATTGCCGGTGATCTGGCTGAGGGCATCGGGATCCAGCAGCGCCCGGCGCCTGGTCCCGACCTTCGCCTCGATCGAGACGCCGCGGCGGGCCAAGGCAGGGCGGAAGTTCTCCAACGTCCGCGTGATGACCTCGGCCGGATGACAGGCGTGCGGCTTGAGTTGGAGGGAATCCCGCTCGCGCCGGGAGAAGGTCAGCACATTCGCCACCAGGCGGCCGAGCCGTTCGATTTCCTCCCCGACATGCCCGAGCCGGCGGCGGGCCTCCGCTGGATCCGAGGTCAGTGCTTCCGTCGCCAAGTCGAGGTTGAGCGAGAGGTTTGTGAGCGGGTTTCCCAGCTCGTGGGAGACGCGATTGACGAAGGACACCCGCTGCGCGGCGAGCCGGAGCGCCCGCCGCTGCTGGTCCCAGAGCAGAATCCCGGACCCGAGCAGCAGGCAGGCGAGCATGCCGGCGGCCACAAGCACGACCGGATCGTGGGCCTGCTCGATCTCAAGGCCATCCCATGCCCGGATCTGCCAATCCGAGAACGAGGAACGCATCGGGATGATCGCGGCCGCAGGTCCGTGGCGCGCCGGACCGACGGTTGCCAGCGGCGGCCCTTCCGTCGGCTCGACAAGCACCCGCTCCCGGGCCTCCCGGAGCGGCGTGACGGGCTCTTCCAGCCATTCGGCCAGGTGCTTCTCCACCCGTGCGCGGACGACCGGGATCTCGACGAGGATCGCCACCAACACGCCGGGCTGCGGCTGGACAAGGCGAAGGCGGAGATTGCCGTCGGATGTCTTCAGCCACTCGCGATCCGCCGGAAGATCCGCGAGCCAATCCGCATCCAGGATCACGGCGCTCGCCTCGTCGAGCGGGCGCTTGCGGCCGGCCAGCTCGATCTCCGGGAGCCGCGGTGCGTCGATCGGGCGGGAAGGCGCGATGCTCGCTTGGCTCCCCCTGGGCCGGAAGACCCGGATCAAGCGGATGCCTGCGAGTGCCTCCGCCTTCGCTTCGGCTGCCGATGTTTTATCTAACAGAGCCAGTTCGGCCAGGTCCCCAAGATGATTTTCATACAGCGAATCCAGTCGTTCCAGTTCGTCCCGAAGCGCTTCCGCCAGATCGAACAGCCGCTCGCGGTCCGCCGGCGTGCGATGTTCCACCTCCCGTCGCGCGAGCCGCTCGCCGCCCGCGGCCACGAGCATGGCGGCGGCGAGCATAGGGACGATGGTGACCAAGGCGGGGCACATCAGGGCCGGACAAGCGTGACGGTCACGAAACCAAACCAGACGCGATTTGCCGAGTCCGGATCCACCGCCGAGACAGGCGGCCGGTTGAACGTCCCGAGGAGGAAGGGTTTTCCTACCCGCACGGTGGCCGACATAGGGATTCGCTGTGTTTCGAACGTTGGCATCTCCGTTGTGGCTTCCTCCTCGCCCCAAGTGGATGTGCCGGCGAAGACGACATTCTCCAAATGCAGCCTCAGATCGACGATCTCCTCCGTTTGATCCAAGGTGGGGTCCATCTCAATGTTGAGGCCGACGTCGCGAGTTTCGAAGGACACAGCGAGAGCCGGAGGGATCAAGCTCCTGAAGAAGCCGGATGGGACCAAGGGAGGGGCTGTCTCTGGATCTGGAGGTGGCTCGTTTCCGGCGGTCGCAGGTTCCATACTCAATCCCAAACTCTTGGGCAATTCCTGAGGCTGGTACTCGGTTGGGTAGATTTGTTCGCTGACGCTCGAAATCTCTGCCTTCTGCCCGGACCTGCCGCGCAGCACCGTCAGGATCTCCTGCTTCACCTCGGCCTTCCCGGCGGCGGCGGCGAGGTTTTGGTAGAGGTCCGGGTCCGTCATCCCCTTCCGTTGGAGTTCCGCGGCCATGCCCAGCGGGAGCGAGAATGCCTCGAAACAGGCGGACACGTTCGGCGGGTCGACGTGTTCCAGAGGCCTGTCTGCCTCGGCTGCGCGCGCTGGATCGACGAACGGATCCCGCTGCTGGGCATAGGCGCTGGCGGTGGCCAGGGAAATGAAAAGGAGGGCTGCTGCTTTCATGGTCCCTGCAGTTTAGCGGGCGGCGCCGGTGAAAGTGTCAAAGAAGTGTCATTTCCAAGCAATCCGCATCGATTTCCAGATCGACCTGCCTTGGGGAGGATCACTAGCGTGACACGCATGAAGTTCATCATCGCTTCGATCGTGCTCCTTGTCTCCGCGATTCCCCTTTCCGCCGAGCCGGTGGCCACTTTGGCGGGGATTCAGGTGGTGGTGGATGATGGCGGGGAGGAGTTCGACGGGTTCAAGACCTTCAACTCGGACAAGGGCACGCAGGTGGCGTTGATCGTCCGCAGCGGGGGGAAGACGATCGTGAGCGTGGAGCCCGACGAGGCGTCGCTGACGGTGGGCGGGGTGGAGGCGCGGTGCCGGTTTTTCGGGGATTCGGCCTATTCGGAGGATCGGACGGCGGTGCGGCTGGAGTTCGAGGCGGAGGGGCCGGTGAAGGCGGGGGCGGACGGCAAGCTCGAGATCACGGGCGACATCCCGCTGCGCCTGGCGACGGGCAGCGAGGAGATCCGCAGCGAGGCCGTGGCCCTCGAGGCGGGGGCGAAGGTGGTGTTTCCGGAGAAGGAAAAGGATCTGCCGGCGCTGGAGGTGAAGTCGCTCGGCAAGCCGGACTTCGGCGACGCGGCGCTGAAGGTGAGTTTCGCGACCAACCGGAAGGCGGACGATTTCGCGGCGATCCGGTTCTTCGATGCCAAGGGCGGGGTGCTGGGGGCGGATCAGCGCGGTTCGAGCTGGATGGAGTTCAATGGCCGGGGCTCGGGGCAGATCGAGTTCGAGTTCGAGGAGGCGGCGGACAGGGTGGTCGTCGGCATCGAGCGCTGGACGGGCGTCGAGGCGGTGTCCGTGACGGTGGACCTGGAGGCCGGGCTGGGCGCGGAGCGATAGACCGGCGGGTTTTTCCGATTCGCTTGCGCGGCTTGGAAGCCTTGTTCATCGTCCGAGGCGTGAACGGATGGTGGCTGGTGCTGGTGGCGATCTTGGCGGGATTTTTCTTTTCCCGTCCGGTGAACGCGCAGGATGCGACCGGGCCGGCGGCGGCCGGCGACGGGGCGGCGAAGGTGATGGTCATCCCGGTGCGTGAGCAGATCGCGCCGCCGGAATTGTATATCTTGCGGCGCGGGTTGAAGACGGCGATCGACGAGAACGTCGACACCGTGATCCTGGACATGAACACGCCGGGCGGCCGGATCGACGTGACTTTCGAGATGCTCAAGGCGCTCGCGAAGTTCGAGGGGCTGACGGTGACCTATATCAATGATGAGGCGGTCTCCGCCGGCGCGATCATCTCCGCAGGGACCGACGAGATCTGGTTTTCGCCGGGGAGCGTGATCGGCGCGGCGGCTCCCGTGATGGCGGGAGGCGGGGATCTGAACGAGACGATGGAGGCGAAGGTGGTGAGCTACCTCCGGGCCCGGGCCCGCGCGATTTCCGAGGGCAAGCGTTACCGCGGCGAGGTGGTCTCGGCGATGATCGACTCGGGCTACGAGCTGAAGATCGACGACGAGGTGATCAAGCCCGAGGGCGAGCTGCTCTCGCTGACGGCGAGCGAGGCGATGCGCGAGTATGGCGAGCCGCCGGAGCCGTTGCTCGGGTCCGGGATCGCGGGGAGCCTCGAGGAACTCATCGCCGCGTTGCACGGCTCGGGGAACGTCGAAGTCGTGCGGCTCGAGACGACGTGGTCGGAAAAGGTGGCGCAATATCTCACGGCGTGGGCGCCGCTGCTGATGGCGGCGGGGCTGGTGCTGGTGTTCATCGAGTTCAAGACGCCGGGATTCGGCGTGTTCGGCATCGGCGGCGGCGTGTTGCTGGCCTTGGTGTTTTTCGGCCACTACATCGCCGGGCTGTCCGGGCATGAACCGGCCCTGTTTTTCGCGCTCGGCTTGCTGCTGGTGTTCGTGGAGCTGCTGTTTTTCCCGGGCTTGATGTTCATGGCGCTGGCGGGAGGCTTGCTGATGCTCGGGTCGCTGGTGTGGTCGATGGCGGACCTGTGGCCGGACGAACCGCTGCGGTTTTCGGCGGATGTTTTCGTGGAACCGATCGCCAGCGTGATGATCGGCGTGATCCTCGCGGCGGTGACCTTTTTCCTGCTGATGCGCTTCCTGCCGAAGGGCGGGCTGTGGGGGAAGATGGTGCTGGAAACGTCGGTCGGCGGCGAGCCGGGGACGCGGCCGTTGGTGCGGGACGACAACCCCGACCCGCTCATCGGCCGGGCCGGGATCGCCGCGACGGCGCTGTATCCGAGCGGTCAGGTGGAAATCGACGGGCGCCGCTACGAGGCGCGGCTCGCGATGGGCTCGGCGCCGCCCGGCACGCCGGTGGTGGTGCGGCGGCGGGTGGAATTCGGACTCGAAGTGGAGGTGGCGGAGTCATGACCTGGATCGTCCTGCTTTTTGCGATCGGCATTTTGTTCATCGTGGCCGAGGTGATCGTGCCGGGGGCGATCCTCGGCATCGCCGGCGGGCTGCTGATGTTTGCCGCGATCGTGGTGGCCTTCGTCACGCTCGGCACCGCGGGAGGAATCGTCGCGCTGGCGGTGGGCGTCGCGGTCGCGCTGGTGGCGCTCTTCGTGGAATTCAAGATCCTGCCGCGGACGAAGCTCGGGCGACGCGCTTTCCTCACCCGGGAAATCGGGGCCGTGAGCCGCGCGGTCGGCGAGGAGGCCCGGGATTTGATTGGCAAATCCGCCGAGGCGCTCACGATGCTCTCGCCGAGCGGCTACGTCCGCGTGGACGGCCGCCGCTACGAGGCCTTCTGCCAATCCGGCCAGGTTCCGGCGGGCACCGCGCTCGAAGTGATCGGCGCCGACAACTTCCGCCTCATCGTCACCCACCGAATCTAACATCCACTTCTCATGGATCCCACCATCGTCATCCTCATCGTCGTCGGCGTCCTCGGACTGCTGATCCTCGGCATCGTGCTCTCGTTCTTCAGCGTCTGGTTGCGCGCTTGGCTGGCCGGCGCCTACGTCGGCTTCACCGACCTCGTCGCCATGCGCCTGCGCCAGGTGCCGTACGGCGCGGTCGTCGACGCGCGCATCACCGCGAAGAAGGCCGGCATCGAGCTGACGATCGACGAAATCGAGGCGCACTTCCTCGCCGGGGGCAACGTCGTCCCCACGGTCCAGGCGCTCATCGCCGCGCAAAAGGCGGGTATCGTCCTCGATTGGGGCCGTGCCTGCGCGATCGACCTCGCGACCAAAGGCTCGGGCAAGAGCGTGGTCGAGGCGGTGCGCACGTCGGTCGACCCGAAGGTGATCGACTGCCCGAACCCCGCCAGCGGCCGCTCGACGATCGACGGCGTGGCGAAAGACGGCATCCAGGTGAAAGTCCGCGCCCGCGTGACCGTGCGCACGAACCTCGACCGGTTCGTCGGGGGCGCGAAGGAGGAGACGATCATCGCCCGCGTCGGCGAGGGCATCGTCACCACGATCGGCTCCGCGGAGACTTACAAGGTGGTGCTCGAGTCGCCGGACAGCATTTCCAAGGTGGTCCTCAACCGCGGCCTCGATGTCGGCACGGCCTTCGAAATTCTCTCGATCGACATCGCCGACGTGGATGTCGGGGAGAACGTCGGCGCGCAGCTCCAGGAAGCGCAGGCCGAGGCGAACAAGAACATGGCCCAGGCGCAGGCGGAAATCCGGCGCGCCGCGGCCGTCGCCCTCGAGCAGGAAATGCTCGCCCGCGTCCAGGAGATGCAGGCCAAGGTCGTCGAGGCCGAGGCGGAAGTCCCGCTCGCGATCGCCGAGGCCTTCCGCTCCGGCAAGCTCGGCGTGATGGATTACTACAAGCTCGAGAACATCCAGTCGGACACGAAGATGCGCGAGAGCATCGCCAAGCCCGAGCAGGAGAGCTGAACGATGGATTGGGTCTTCGAAAACATCCAGATCCTGATCGGCATCGCCGCGGCGATCGCCTACTGGCTGACGCACCTCAAGCAGGCGCGGGAAGACCGGGCCGAGCCACCGATCGAGGACGCCGAGGATGTTTTCGGCGACGAGGAGGACTGGGAAATGCCGCAGCGGGAGGAAGCCCGGCCGCGTCCCGCCGCTCCGCCGCCTTTGGTGAAGTCGGTGCCGCCGCCGCTTCCCGCTTACGCCGAGGCCGCCGCCGGCGAGCTCGAACGGCAGCAGGAAATGATGGCGCGCCTCAAGCGCCTGCGCGAGGAGCGTGCCGTCACCACCGGCGGTGCCGCCGCGGCGAAAGCCCGCGCCGCGAAGCGGCCGAAGGCCCCCGCCACCCCCACGCCGCAAGGCCTGCGCCGCCGCCTGCGCGACCGCGGCGAGGTCCGCCGCGCGATCGTCCTGCGCGAGATCCTCGGTCCGCCGAAGGCGCTGCGATGAGATTTCGCCATCTTTAATGCACTTGCCGGTCACCCCGGCGGCGCTAGCTTCGCGCACAGCGCCACTTTTCCCTCGATGTCGGGCTTCACCACCTTCTTCTATGTCGTCCTGTTGATCCTGGTCGTCCTGACGATCTTCAACATCGCGATCTTCGTCCACGAGCTCGGTCACTTCCTCGCCGCGAAATGGCGCGGCCTGCAGATCGACCGTTTCCAGATCTGGTTCGGCAAGCCGCTTTGGAAAAAGAACATCGGCGGCGTGCAGTACGGCCTTGGCTGGATTCCCGCCGGCGGCTTCGTCGCGCTGCCGCAGATGGCGCCGATGCAGGCGATCGAAGGCGGCGATCAGGAACACCGCCAGCTCGCGCCGATCTCCACCACGGACAAGATCATCGTCGCCTTCGCCGGCCCGTTGTTCTCCGTGCTGCTGGCGCTGGTTTCCGCGCTCGTCGTTTACCAAGTCGGCAAGCCGCGCGACTTCATCCCGGAAACGCAAATCGGCTACGTCGAGGAAGGCAGCCCCGCGGAGAAAGCCGGCCTCCAGCCCGGCGATCGCGTGCTCGAGATCAACGACCAGCCGGTCGAGGGCTTCCAGGGTTCGCTCGAGAGCGTCCGCGAGCGCATCGTGCTGAGCCGCGGCGACCGGATTGAGTTCACCATCGACCGCCCGGGCGTCGGCGAGATGGAAGTGGTCACCGGCTTCGAGACCGAAAAGACGCACTGGTTCCAGCGCCGCGCGCTCCGCCAGGTCGGCATTGAACCCGCTCACTCCACCGTCATCGCCGAGGTGATGGAGGGCAGCCCCGCGGAACGCGCCGGCATCCGCGTGGGCGACGAGCTCGTCAGCGCCAACGGCACCAAGCTCTACGGAATTCTCCACCTCTCCCAGATCCTCGAGCGCAACGGCTGGGGCCCGGTCGCCCTCGAGGTGAAGTCACCGGCCGGCGAGGTTCGCGCGATCACCGTCGCCCCGGAAAAGCCGGTCCAGCCCGCGGACGCCAAGCCGATGCTCGGCGTCGCCTGGGATTACACCCAGCGCGTCGACGTGCGCATCGTCCATCCGGGGCCCTTCGAGCAGATGACCGACAGCCTGAAGATGATGTGGATCACCATCACCAGCGTCATGGCGAAGGACTCCGGGATCGGCATCGACCACCTCAGCGGTCCGATCGGCATCGGCACCTTGCTTTACGATTTCCTCCAGACCGAGAACGGCTGGCGGCGCATTCTCGCCTTCATGGTGCTGCTCAACGTGAACCTCGCGGTGCTCAACATGCTCCCCTTTCCCGTCCTCGACGGGGGCCACATCACCATCGCCCTGCTGGAGAAAATCGCCCGGCGCCCGGTCAAGCCGCGCCCGCTCGAAGTCATCCAGACCTTCTGCGCCCTCGCCCTCATTTCCCTGATGCTCTACGTCGCTTCGAAGGACATCGGCGACCACTTCGGCCGCGGTGGTTCCGCCGCCGACCGCAAGGTGATCTTCAAGGGGGAGTGAAGGGATATTGGCTAGTGGGTAATTAAGTGGTTGGGGCACGATGCGACGCTACAAGAGTTCCCCAATCTCTTGATATCCCAATATCAATATCCATCCCCTCCATGCATTCGGACGCCGAGCGATTCATCCGCCACCTCGCCGTCGAGCGCGGCTTGTCCGAGGCCTACCAGCTCTCGGTTTCGCGGACGCTGGATTCACTCGGCCGGTGGCTGGAAGCGAAGTCGCTGCCACTTCGCGACGTCGGCACCGATGAACTCGCCGCCTTTCTCGGCGACCGCAAGCGCTCCGGCCTGAACGCCGCCTCGCTGCGCATCGCCACCGTCCACCTCAAGATCTTCTTCCGCTGGCTCGCCCGCTCCGGCCGCCTGGAGATGGATCCGGCCGAGCCGCTGCTCGCCCCCCGCGCCGACAAGACCTTGCCGGAAACGCTCCGCGCCCAGCAGCTCGTGGCGTTGTTGGAATCCATCGATCCCGCCCAGCCGCTCGGCCGGCGGGATCTCGCGATCCTCGAGCTTTTCTACTCCTCCGGCCTCCGCCTTTCGGAACTCTGCAGAGCCCGCCTCGAGATGCTCGACGAGGACGGCGGCTTCCTCCGCGTCACCGGCAAAGGGAACAAGACCCGTATCGTCCGCATCGGCCGCAAGGCGCTCGAATCGCTCGCGGACTACCTCCGCCACGAGCGCCCCCAGCTCGTCGGCAAGCGCACGTCTTCGCATATCTTCCTGAGCGTCCGCGGCGGCGCGCTGTCGCCGGACCGCGTCCGTCAGATCGTCAAGGAACGCGCCGCCGCCGCAGGGATCGACCAGAACGTCTACCCCCACCTGCTCCGCCACTCCTTCGCCACCCACCTCCTCGAAGGCGGCGCCGACCTCCGGGTCATCCAGGAACTCCTCGGCCACGCGGACATTTCCACCACCCAGATCTACACCCACGTCGAAACCGCCGGCCTCAAGTCGCTCCACAAGAAATTCCACCCGCGGGGATAAACAGCCAAGATAGGGCGCGACCGCCGGGCGCGCCGACTTGTCGCCAACGGCGTGAGGTGCCAATGAAGCGCCAAGTGCCAAGTGATCAGTGGAGGAGGTTGAACCACCAAGCTCGCCAAGGATCCGGGAGACGGGCGCTTGCGAATCAGCCAAAATCGGCTATAAACGGCTAACGATTCGGCCAAAGCAGCCGCCTCGCCATGCTGCCACCCATCTTCATCATTACTCCCGAGATGCTCCGGCTCATCGCCGAGCTTGATGAATTCAAAGGCCAGTGGCGGATGATCCGCAGCCTGTCGCCCGAAAAGCTGACGGCACTCCGCCGGATCGCCACCGTCGAAAGCGTCGGCTCCTCAACGCGGATCGAGGGCTCCAAGCTGACGGACCGCGAGGTGGAGGACCTGCTCGGTCGCCTGAACGTCACCGAATTCACGACCCGGGACGAGCAGGAGGTCGCCGGCTATGGCTACGTGATGGATCAGGTGTTCGACGCCTTCGAGCAGATTCCGGTGACGGAGAACATGATCGGCCAGCTCCATCAGGATCTGCTGCGCTACAGCGCCAAGGACGAGAGGCACCGCGGCCACTACAAGACACTGCCAAACCACGTGGCCGCGTTCGACGCCGATGGCAGGCAACTCGGCATCGTGTTCCGAACCACCGCGCCCTTCGACACGCCGCGCGCCATGGAAGAGCTGGTGGCTTGGTTCACCAAGGCGGATCGCGAAGGGTCGCTGCATCCGCTGCTCCTGATCGGCTGCTTCATCGTCGTGTTTCTGGCCATTCATCCATTTCAGGATGGGAACGGCCGCCTCTCCCGCGTGCTCACCACCCTCATGCTTCTCCGTGCCGGCTATGTCCATGTTCCCTACAGCTCGCTCGAAAGCGTTGTCGAAAGCACCAAGGAAGGCTACTACCGGGCCCTGCGACGGACCCAGACCACCCTCCACTCGGAGAAGCCGGATTGGGAAGCTTGGCTGCTCTTTTTCCTCCGATCGCTCGCCAAGCAGAAAGACGCCCTCGCGAAAAAGATCGATCTCGAGGAAATCCCCGATGCCGACCTGCACCCTCTTGCCCGCAGGATCGTCTCGCTTCTCCCGGATCACGACAGCCTCACGCTCGGGCAGCTCGTGAGGCTCACCCAAGGAAAGCCGAGCACCCTCAAGCTCCGCCTCAAGGAACTCGTCGCGAAGGGCTACCTCCTTCCCAAAGGCCAAGGCCGGGGAGCTCACTATGTGAGAATACGGAGGTGACCGGGCTGGAGCCGGAGCGAGCCCGGACTCCCAGAGCACGCCGAAAATTCCTCTTGATTCTTCCGGGGTTTCAGAAAATACTGAAAAGAACGAAAGATATACCGTGAGACTGCCGCCGACGATTGAAGGGATCGAAGTTTTCTATGACGGACGCTGCGGGATGTGCTGCAGCTTCCACGAGTGGATCGCGCGCCAGCCACGGGCGTTCGCGATCCGGTTCGTGCCGTACCAGTCGCCGGAAGCGGAGCGGGTCTTTCCGGGGCTGGGGACGCTCGACCCGGCGCGGGAGATGGTCGTGCGCACCAGCGAAGGCGGGATTTTCCGTGGAGCGGAGGCTTGGGTGTGGTGCCTCTACAGTTGCGCCAACCATCAGGAAACCGCCAGGCGGTTGGCGGGGCCACGGTTGTTGCCGGTCGCGATCCATGCCTGCCGAGTGCTGGCGGCGAACCGGCACGCGCTGAGCAAGGTGTTCTTCCGTCGCAAGGATCGACAGGTGCGCGAAGAACTGCACCGGATGGAGATCGCCCTCTGCGACGACGGGCAGTGCGCGGTGAAGTGACGCTTCCGAGCCATGAACGATGCGATCCTCCAACCCGGCTTGAGAATCGGCGGAGTCTTGCCGGCGCGAGGTGATCGCGCGGTGCCTCGGCATCTTCGGCGCGTTCTGACGCGGCCCTGCCTCAGCTCTTTGGCCCGGCCGGCAGCTTGACTTCCGGTTTGTCGCCGAAGGTCTTGATGTCGAGGTTCACGCTCGGCTTGGCGGGTTCCTTTTCCGCCTTCTTCTCTTCCTCCCCGTCGGGCGCGGGAGGCTCGAGCGGCTCGCCGGTCTGTTCGCCGGCGACCACCGCGGGTTCCGGATCCTTTTCGACGCGGATCGATTGGTAGAGCAGGTTGTAATTGTGGCGCAGCGCCGCGGGGAACGAGACGCGGCCGGCCTCGACGATCTTCTCGCGCAGCATTTTCGCGGAAATGTCCGCCACCAGATCGGTGCCGATTTTCACCGCGCGGTCCACGCCGACCACCTGCTGGCCGGCGTCGGTCCCGCCGCGGATCAGGTCGCTGGTGACCGAGCGGCCTTGGATCGCGATGCTCGACTGGGCGGAAACGATGGTGCCGTCCTTGGCGACGGTGATTTCCAGAACCGCGTGGTCGTCCGAGGAAAGCCAGCCGCGGACGTGGTCGATGCGCAGCGAGACGAAGATGCCGCCGTCCGGCGTGGGCGTGATCTCCGGCTTGTAGGTGCGGTAGGTGGCGCCGGAGAGGCCGTATTCGGCGGCTTGCTTGCCGCGCTTCGTCCAGCCGCCGAGGCGGTCGCCGAAGGTCTTGCCGTCGATGCTCACGCCGGCGGACGCGGCGAGCGTGCCGGCCAGCAGCAGGCAGATGAGGAGTCGGGCGGTTTTCATGGCGGCGCGTGAACCGCCGGATGATACGCTCCGGAGCGGCCGTTATTCAATGAATTCCGGCGGCGGCGCCGGGTTCGGCGAGCCGAACAGCCGTTCCACCTGCGCGGCGGCCTTCTGCTTGTGCTCGTCCTTGATGTAGGCGGCCACGGTGGCAAGCGCGGCGACCAGCGCGCCCCAGTCGTCGCCGTAGCCGACGCCGGGGAGGGCGTCGGGCACGAGGTCGAGCGGCAGGATCAGGTAGCCGAGCGCGCCGACGATCACTCCCTTCGCCCACGTCGGGGTGTCGCGGTCCTGCAAACAATAGAAAAGGATCAGCGCGGTGTGGAGCGTGCGCCGGCCGGCGACGAGCGCGGCCTTCTTGAGCGTCCGCCAAAGGCGCGGCGGCGAGTACCAGTTCGGGGCCGAAAGCGCGGCGGGCTGGGAGGTTCGCATCGCGGCTCCTTACTGGCTGACGTTCGGGCCCATGGTGCCCTGCTGGGTGGGCGGGGTTGGCGGCTCTTCGGACGCCGCGGCGGGCTTGTCCGCCTCGAGCGCGATGCCTTCGGCGGCGGCGAAATCGGCCAGCGCCATGTCCGCGAGCGCCTTCTGCTCGGATTCCTTCATCGCGATGCCGCTCATGTCCACGGTGTCGCGGGAGACGCGGGCGCGGCCGGCGGCCTTGGTGCGTTCGTCCTCGACGATCTCGCTGAGGCGGCTGAGCGTGTCGCCCGATCCGCCGATGGTGGTGACCATGCCCGCGGCCATTTCGTTGAGTTCGGCCATCGCCTTCTGGACCTTCATGTCGTCGATGTCGCGGCGGAGTTTCTCGATCTTGTCACGCGCGGTTTTGACGGAGACGTCGCGGGCGCGGATCAGCTCCTTGTAGCGCGCCTCGGCGTCCGCGAGCTGCTTGGCCACCTCGTCGTGCTGCTTGTCGACCGTTTGCAGGCGCAGGGCGGTTTCCGCGGCGGCCTCGCGGTTTCCGGCGGCGAGCAGCGCCTTGGTCTTGGCGCGCAGCTCGGTTTCCTCCGCGTCGAGTTTCTTCACTTGGGAAAGGAGGCGCTCGACCAAGCCGGCGTGGGTCGCGAGCCCCTTGTTGAACTCGCCGATCTGCTTGCGCAGGTTCTCCTTCTCCACGTCGAGCAGCGCCTCGGGGTTTTTCCGTTCGATGCCGCCGATGAAGAGCCCGATGAAGCCTTTGAAAAGGTTGGAGATGCGTCTGAACATGGCCGAATGGCCCGCACGATGCGGGTTTTGGCGGGCCATCGCAAGTACAAGAGCCCGCGCGCTTTGGAAGCGGGGAACTCCGGAGTGGGCGGGCGCGGCAGGCCGTGCTAACGGATGCCATGGCCCGGCCGAAATCGAAACCCGTGGACCCCGCCGAGCTGCCGGAGCTGGCGCGGGCCACCATGCGTGCGGCGAAGTTCCCGATGCTCGCCACCCGCGACGGCGACCAACCCCGGCTGCGGCCGGTCTCGCCGGTGCGCGTGGACGGCTTCACCGTGTATGTGGCGAACCTCCGCCACTACGGCAAGACCGCCGAGATCGCCGCCTGCCCGCGGGTGGAGTTGTGTTATCTCGACGACGATCATCACCAGGTGCGCATCACCGGCACGGCGGAGACGGTGACCGAGCGCGATGTCCTCGAATCGATCTGGGCCGAAAACCCGCTCCTCAGGAACTACCTCGGGAGCTTGGAAAACCCGGACCTCATCATCTACCGGATCGTTCCCGCCCGGGTGCGCTACATGCGCGAATGGGCGCTGGAGTATCACGAGGTGCCGCTGGACTGAGCGGACGGATCACTCGAACTCCAGATCGATCTCGCGCCGGTACGCCTTGACCAGCGCCTCTTCGATCTCCTCGC
Organism: uncultured Verrucomicrobiales bacterium; assembly: GCA_965651855.1. GTDB lineage: Bacteria > Verrucomicrobiota > Verrucomicrobiia > Verrucomicrobiales > Akkermansiaceae > Luteolibacter. The sequence goes on along the minus strand of CBFGTW010000012.1, from coordinate 19,613 downwards.
AGCTCCGGCCGTCGAGCAGCAGTGGACGAGCCTCACGCTCCGGCTTGCCGTCGCGGATCGCGGCCAGCCACGCGCGGACCGGCGCGCCGGGCTCGGCGGTGCCATCCTTGCCGCGATCCTCGTGCCACAGCCAGGTCATGGTCAGGAGCGCCATGGCATAATTGAGCGAGGCGCCGGCTCCGAGGTCGATCCCGCTGGATTGCCGGTAAAAGGTCCCCCGGCTGGAGTCGAGCATCTCCTCGAGGCGCATCGGCAGCTTGAAGACCGCCCCGGCGCCGGCCTTGCGGCGGGCGTAGCGCGCGGAGTCGCCGAGCCGGTCCTTGAAGCTGAAGCGGCCGATCCGCTGGTACGGCGCGGACGCGAGGTATTCGGCGAAGCCCTCGACCGCCCAAGTCGGCAAGCCGCGGTCCGCGTGGTGGCGCAGCGAGTGGGTCAGCTCGTGGACGAGCAGGGTGTTGTCCTCGATGTCCTCGAGGATCAGGCGGCTGCCGGTGTCCTTCACGCCGAGATATTTCAACTGCGCGAGCGAGAGCGGACCCACCGCGGTGCCGGCGGAACCGCGGATGCCGCCGGCGGCGATGAATTCCTCCTCGTCGCTGAAGAGCCGCACCACGAACCGTCCGCTCGCGCTGCCCGGATCGAGCTTCGCGCCCCACGGCATGGCCTCCACGGCGCCATAGGTGGCTTCGTAAAGTTTCGCGAAGCCGGAGATCACGCGCGAGGTGAGGCGGCGGTTGCAGACGAATTCGAAGTTCGGCGAGGCGTAGACATATTCGGAGTTCTCCGCGTCCTCCTTGATCGTCTCCACCGTCACATCCGCGGGCGGGCCCACTTGGTCGGGCACCGGCGCGTCGAACTCCGCCGTGCGGCCCGCGACCTTCGCTTCCGGCGCCTCCGTTTCCACCGAGCGGCCGCCGACCGGCTGGAGGTCGATGTAGTCCTGGTCTTCCAAGCTCAGGCTGGCGATCGGATACTTGACCTCCCGGCCGTCGATGAGAAGGACCACCTTGTCGCCCTCCACGCGGACGAAATCCGCCTCGAGCGTCTTGCCGCTGTTGTTCGTCCACTCGCGGGCGGACGCCAGCGGAACCGTGAGCGCGAGGCATGCCAGGACGACGGTTCTCATGCGGACAGCCTCGGAAGTTCATCCACGGGGTCAATGGCAATTTCATGTCAACTTTCGCGGTGACACAACTGTCACCGCAATCCGGGCCCGGCGACGTTGACCCCGTGCCGCGCCGGGGCGACCGGTGGCGCGTGACGCTCGACCGCCAGAAATCTTCCCGCGACGCCCCGGATTTCCACCTCCACCTCGGATCGCCGAAAACGGCGACGACTTGGCTCCAACGGCATTGGTTTCCCCGTCTGGGCGGCTTCCGTTACCTTGAAAAGCCGCGCCTCGACGCCTTCGCGGCCGGCGGATTCGGCTCCATCGAGGGCTACCGCTACGGGATCTTCGACCGCTGTTTCGCCGGCTCGCCGGAAATCTGGCGCGTCTGGGGGCAGCGGATCCTCGGCGGCTTGTGCGACGCCTCGCGGCCGGTGCTCGTCTCGGACGAAGGCGCGGGCACCGCCGGCAAGCGTCCGGAGCTGCTCGCCGCCCACCTGCGCGGCCTGCGCCGGGCGGTCCGGCGCGCCGGTTTCCGGGAATTGAAAGTGTTGTGCGTCATCCGCCGGCAGGACCAATGGCTCGGCTCGCACTACGCGCAGATGTCGGACCGCATCCCGAACGCCTCGCAGCGCGATTTCGAGCGCTTCGTCGACGAGTGGCTCGATCCCTGCGGCGATTATTATTCAAAAGGGCTGCTGCTCGATTATGCGGCGCAGCACCGGGCCATGTCGTGGGCGGTGGGCGCCGGGCATCTGATGATGATGCCTTTCGAGGCATTGCGGGCGGAGCCGGAGGCCTATCTCTCGTCACTGCGGACCTTCCTCGGCGATCCGCCGCTCCGGCCGGCGCCGGATGACGACGCGGAGGCTTGCAATGTCCGCTCAATCCACGGGGACCGCTGGGAGCTCCGCCGGCCGCGCCCGGCGTTCAGGCTCGGCGGGCGGTTCGGCCTGCGCCTGCCCGAGCCCGGCCGCGGCCGGCACGTCGCGCTCGACGACGACCTGCGCCGGAAAATCCTTGCCGCGTATGGCGGTTCGAACCGCCGCACGGCCCAACTCACCGGCTGGGACCTCGGCCGATTCGGCTACTCGGCTGCTCCGGGCCTCCCCCGAACAGAGGAGGAGCTTCATCTTTCGCCTTGAGCTTGCCCGGGCGGACCGATAGCTGCTCGACCATGCCCGGCTCCCCCTGTCGATCGCGCTCCCTCGTGTACTCATGGCCGCTCCTCGGCCTCGCCGCCCTCGCCACCCACCTCGCTCCGCTGCATGCCGCGCCGGACACGGTGGACGCCACCTTCGCCGCGTCCGCCGGCCAGATTTTCGATGCCAGCCACTACGGCGGCATCGCCTCGATCCTGGTGCAGCCGGACGGCAAGATCGTCTTCGGCTCGAATGAAATGCCCGGCACCGTCGACGGGAATCCGCTCCGCATTCCGCTGATCCGCGTCGATCCGGACGGTACCGTCGACAACACCTTCTTCGCCGACAACGATCCGAACGGCTCCGGACTCGGCATTTACTACGACACCGCCGGCTGGCCGGAAGTCCACGCGCTCGGGCTCGACTCGACCGGCAAAATCATCGCCGCCGGCGTGATGCAGGGCATGCGCGACGGGACGAACGAACTGCGCAGCAACTCGATCGTCCGGATCAATCCCGACGGCACGCTCGACACCGGCTTCCAGACCGCCGGCACCGTCGGCTGGCCGGTGGGCGGTTTCAATTACATCGAGGACCTCACGGTGCAGACCGACGACAAGGTGATCGCCGTCGGCGGCTTCGGCGGCATCCGCAACAGCCTGGCCTCGCCGGCGGTGACGCGGCACGGCATCGCCCGCTTCAACACCGACGGCTCGCTGGACACCGGCTTCGCCATCCAGCCGGCGCAGTTCGGCGTGCCCGCCGGCGCGGCGAATGTCCGCGGGTTCTTCCGCCAGGCGGCCCTGAACGCGACCGGCAAGCTCTACGTCGTCGGCTCGCTGGAATGGGGGCCGCTGTGGCCCGCGCAGAGCGTCCAGATCTTCGCCCGCCTCTATCCGGACGGGGCGCGCGATTTTTCGTTCAACCCCGTCGTCCCCGGAAATGTCGAGCAGTTCGAGGGCGTGGCCGTCGAGCCGAACGGCGACGTCACCGTGCTCGCCCGGCTGGTCGGCGGCACGTCGTGGATGAAGCGCTTCACCGCGGCCGGCGCGCCCGCCGCTTTCACCCTGGACCCCTCGTTGTCCGCCGTAACCGCCCGGCCCTTGCAGCGCGATCCGAACGGGAAATTCCTGCTCGCCACCGCCGGGCCCGGAGCGGCCTACAACCGGCTCGTCCGGATCCACAACGACGGCTCGCTCGACGCCACCTTCGATGCCACCGCCACCTTCGTCGCCGGCCCCAACGGCGCGGGGCCGGGTTATTTCAACGCCTTCACCACCGCGCCCTCCGGGAAGATCTACTCCGGCTCGTTCTTCGATACGGTCAACGGCGTGAGCACCAAGAAGGTGGTGGCCTTCGAGGGCGATTTCACGCCGGGCTCGCCGGGCACGATCCAGTTCGCCGCCAGCGTGTTCTGGACGACCGAAACGGCGGGCTCGGTCCGGATTCCGGTGACCCGCACCGGCGGGACCACGGGCGCGGCCTCCGCCACCTTCACCATCACCGCCGGCACCGCGACCGCCGCGGATTTCACGCCGGTGACCACCACCGTCACCTTCCCCGCCGGCGTCGGAGGGACGCGGCACGTCACCATCCCGATCACCGCGGATGCGCTGGTCGAGGGGATCGAGACCGCGAGCCTCACGCTGTCCGGCTTCTCCGGCGCCTCGGCCGGCGGCGTCACCGCGGCCACGCTGACGATCCTCGACTCGGATTCGCCGCCGCGGATCGTCCTCGAACCGCAGCCGGTGTTCGTGCCGCCGGGCCAGCCGTTCACGCTCTCGGTGGCGGTGGAATCCGGGGCGGATCCGGTGACCTACCAGTGGTTCCGCGGCGGGTCGCCGGTGCCGGGCGCCACCACCGCGCAGCTCGCCGTCGCCGCCGCGGACCCCGCGCTGCACAACGGCTCGTACACCGTGACGGTGAGCAATCCCAACGGCCCGACCCCCTCCCAAGCGGCGCTCGTCACGGTCAAGAATCCGGCGATCCTCGACCTCACCTCCGCCACCTTCGAGGCGCTCGAGAATGCCGGAAACGTCGCCGTCACCCTCAGCCGCACCGGTTCCTCGGTCGGCGCGGTTTCGGTGGAGCTGGCCGCCACGGCCGGCACCGCCCTCTCGCCCGAGGACTTCACCGCCGGCGTCCACTCCGTGAGCTGGGCGGACGGCGATGCCGCGAACAAGACCGTGAACATTCCGCTGGCGAACGACGCGCTCGTCGAGCCGCCGGAGACCTTCACCGTCACGCTTTCGGAATTCTCGCCCGACGCCATCGCCGGCGCCACCACCACCGCGACCGTCACGATCCGCGACGACGACTCGCCACTCCAGATCACCGCGCAGCCGCTTTCCCAGACCGTCGGCGAAGGCGGCACCGCCACCTTCACCGTCACCGCCACCAGCCAATCGCCGCTGAGCTACCAGTGGTTTCTCGGCAACGCCCTGATCCCCGGTGCGACATCGGCGACCTATGAAATCGCCGGCGTGCTGCCTGGAAACTCCGGCAACTACCGCGTGGAGGTGACCAATGCCGCCGGCACCGTCCCATCGGAAACGGCGGTCCTGTTCGTCGCTCCGGGGCCGGCCTTGATCCCGCCCGGCTTTGTGGGCGCGCCCGCCCTCAACGGCCAGGTCCGCTCCATCGCGGTGCTGCCGGACGGCGACGCGCTCGTCGGCGGAGACTTCACCAGCGTCGGCGGCGACAACACCCAGCGCTATCTCACGAAGCTCAACAGCGCCGGCTTCCCGCAGGAGTTCTTCGCCGTCACGCTCGACGGCAGCGTCCGCGCGATCGCCGTGCAGCCGGACGGCAAGATCGTCATCGGCGGCGACTTCTTCAACGTCAACGGCACGCCCAGCCGGCACTTCGCCCGCTTGAATGCCGACGGATCGACCGACACCGACTTCGCGGCGAACATCGGCACGCGCTTCCCAAGCACCGTCGTCGACGTCGACCTCCTGCCGGATGGCCGAATCGTCGCCGCAGGGAGTTTCACCCACTTCAACAACCAGCCGAACACCGGCTACCTCGCCGTCTTCCACGCCGACGGCACGCTCGACACCGGATTCGCCTCCGCCGCGAACAACCAGGTGGCCGCCATCGACGTGCAGCCGGACGGCAAGATCCTCGCGGCCGGTTGGTTCACGTGGCAGGGCGCGAACCGCATCGTCCGCCTGTTTCCGGACGGCAGCCGCGATCCGTCGTTCCAGTCCCTCGCCACACCCGGCGCCAACGCCTCGCCGGCCGACATCGCGGCGCTGCCGGACGGCCGGATCGCCCTCGTGGGCGGGAACTTGTCGAACTTCAGCTCGTTCCTCCTCCTCGACGCGAACGGCAACCTCACGAAAAACGTCACTTCCGCCAACGGCTACTCGCGCGTCGCCGCCCAAGCCGACGGCAAGATCCTCACCGGCGGCTCGTTCACCGGCGGCCTCAGCCGCTGGACCACCACGGGGAATCCGGACACGACCTTCAACAGCGCCGGCGGCACCCGCCTCGCCGGCTCGACGAACGCGATCGCCCTGGCACCCGACGGCCGGATCTGGATCGGCGGAAACTTCAGCGCCTGGAACGGCACGCCCGCCTCGAACCTGGTGGTTCTCAATGGCGACCTGGTCGAGCCGGCGATCGTCGATCAGCCGGATTCGCAGGTGGTCGATCCGGGGACGGCGGTGACCTTCAGCGTCGGCGTCTTCAGCGCGCGGCCCGTCACCTACCAGTGGTTCCGGAATGGCGCGCCGCTCACGGATGGCGGCGGGATTTCCGGCGCGACCACCGCCGACCTCGCCATTGCCTCGGCCGCGCTTGCGAATGAGGGCGACTACACCGTCGCCGTGTCCACCGACTTCTTCACCGCCGAGTCCGCGCCCGTTTCGCTGCTCGTCAACGACGCGCCGCGCATCCTCTCGGAGCCCGCGCCCGCCGTGGTTTTCGCCGGTGAACCGCTCACGCTATCCGCCGAGGTCGTCGCCCTCGCCCCGGCCACCTTCGTCTGGACGAAAAACGGCGGGACCGTCACCGACACCGGCACGATCACCGGCAGCGGCACCGCCACGCTTGAAATCGGCGCGCTCTCCGAGTCCGACGAAGGGCTCTACCAGCTCACCGTCACCAACGCGCTCGGCGAGGACCAGACGACGGCGGTTTTCATCGAAGTCGTCCCGCCACCCGCCGGGATCTCGCCGATTTTCGCCGGGCTCGCCGCGCCCACATCCGCCCCCACGGCGATCCTTCCCTTGCCGGACGGCCGCACGCTGGTGGCCGTCAACGGCGCGCTCAACGACCGCGACGGCGCGAACTCGACGCTGCGCCTCCACGTCGTGAATGCCGATGGCCTGGTGGACGACGCGATCTCGCTCAACGGCATCGCCGGGAACGTCCGCGCGATGCTCCGCCAGCCGGATGGAAAGATCATCATCACCGGCGACTTCACCACCGTCTTCGGCCAGCCGCGCAACCGCATCGCCCGCCTCAACGCGGATTTCACGCTCGATTCCACCTTCGACGCCGGCGAGGGACCGAATTCCGGCCAGACGCTCGGCACCCTCGCCCTCGACGCCGCCGGGAACCTCTACGTCGGCGGCTCGTTCTCGAGCTGGAACGGCAACACCACCTACGCCTATCTCGTCCGCCTGCGGAAAAACGGCGAGCTGGACACCTCGTTCGCCCCCGGCCTGATCAACACCGCCTCGAAGGTCGCGGTGCTGCCGGACGGCCGCATCCTGGTCGGCGGCTCGTTCAACCAGCCACGCTTCCGCATCGTGCTCCTCCATCCGGACGGCACCCCGGACACGAGCTTCGCACCGAACGTCCAGGGGAACGTCGGCAATTTCGCCCTGACCAGTGACGGCAAGGTCTATCTACCGAACGGCACCACCATCCGCCGCCATTTCCTGAGCGACGGCAGCGTGGATGACACCTTCACGCTCAGCCCGCTGGTGACCGGCCAGTCGTTCCCGGACTTCACCCTCCAGGCCGACGGCAAGCTTGTCGCCGTCGGCTCGGTCGTCGCACGGTTCCACGAGGACGGCTCGCTCGACGCCGCCTTCGCGAGCGGCACGTCGTTCAATCCCGCGGCCAGCTTGGTCACCATCGACGGCCGCGGCCGCCTGTGGGTCGGCGGCGGATTCAGTTCCTACAACAACCAGCTCGCCAGCCGCATCCTCGTCCTCAATGGCGACGAAGTCCCGCTCGCGATCCTCGCCTCACCGGCGGACGCCGCGGTGGAGCCGGCCCAGCCGGTCAGCTTCAGCGTCATCGCCACCGGCACCAGCGAGCTCACTTACCAGTGGTCGAAAAACGGCCAGCCACTCAGCGACGGCGGCCGGATCAGCGGATCGAAGACCGCCACGCTCACGCTCGCCTTCGCGGATCCCAACGACGGCGGAGCCTACTCGGTGCGCGTCTCGAACGACTCGGGCAACAAAACCTCCGCCGCCGCGGAGCTGGTCATTCTCGCCGGGCCGGAAATCCTCGGCGCGCCGGAAGCGGTCGCTGTCGAGGCCGGCCTCTCGGCCACCTTCCGCGTCGAGGCCCGTGGCGTCGCGCCGCTCACCTACCAGTGGTTCCTGAAGGGCGAGGAACTCGAGGATGGCGCGGAGGTTTCCGGCGCGACCACCGCGGAACTCACGCTCACCGGCCTGACGGTGGAGGATTCCGGAAACGTCCACGTCCGCGTCAGCAATCCGCTCGACCATGCGGACAGCGATCCGGTCCCGCTGCTCGTCCAGCTCCTGCCGTCCGGCATGGACCGCTCGATCGTCCTGCCCGTCTCCGTCTCCGGAACGATCTACGACGTGCTGCCGGCGGACGACGGCAGTTACATCATCGGCGGATTGTTCCAGAGCGTGAGTCATGTGAACGGCAGCGCCACCCGCCGCTACCTCGCGCGCTTCAATGCCGACGGCAGCCTCGACGCCACCTTCCCGCAGGTGAACGGCAGTGGCTCGGTGAACGTCCTCGCCCGCGCACCGGACGGGAAGATCTACCTCGGCGGCGGCTTCACCCAGTTGTCCTTCGGCGGCACGAACGTCACCCGCAACCGCATCGCCCGGCTCAACGCCGACGGCTCGCTCGACGCCAGCTTCGATCCCGGCGCCGGCCCGGCCAGCCAAGTGAAGGACATTTTCCTCCTGCCGGACGGCAAGATCCTGATCGGCGGCGAGTTCAACGGCGTGGCCGGCCAGCCCGGGACGGCCTACATCGCGCGCCTCAACGCGGACGGCACGGTGGACGCCACCTTCACCTCGCTGGCCACGAATTTCGTCAACCGCATCGTCCCGCACGGCGACGGCACCTTTTGGCTGGCCTGCGGCAACTACGGCGGCCTGACGCGCATCGTCCGCATCGCCGCGGACGGCGCCGTGGCCGCGGGCTTCAGCTACCCGGGAAACATGACCTCGCGCGGCGTCGTCCCGCTCGGCGACGGCACGGTGATCTCCTATAGCAACAACTGGCCGTACCTGCAGAAACTCAGCGCCAACGGCTCGATCGTCGCCGGCTGGCCGGGCACCACGCCCGGCGCGGACGTCGGGGTGGCGGCCGCCATCGGCAATGGCCGCACGCTCGTCACCGGTGAGTTCAGGACGTGGGGCTCGCAGCCGCTCGAGGAGCTGGCCGTGATCCTCGCCGACGGCACGCTCGATCCGGGCTTCGACGCCGGCTCGGGTCTCACCAACGCCACCGCGCCCCTCGTCGAGGCGATCCGCCCCGACAGCGCCGGCCGCATCTGGATCGCGGGAAATTTCACGACCTACAAAGGCGAGAACGTCCCGCGACTGATCGTGCTCAACGGCTTCGGCACCGCCACCGGCGGTGGCGACTCGTTCGAAGACTATTTGGTCGCGGCCGGCGTGCCGGCGAACCTCCGCGGCGCGGCCGACGACGCCGATGGCGACGGCATCGCGAACCTGATCGAGTTCCTCTTCGGCAGCGATCCGGCCGACGGCGGCTCCCGCCCCGCCCCGGTCCCGGCCGGCTCGGCTCAGGCCGGCGCCGCGCTCAACGCCAGCCACGGAATGAGCCTGGACGCCGGCAAACACTTCCGCGTCGTGGAAATCGTCCTTCCCAAGGATCTCCGCGGTACCAACGTGACGCTCGAGGCCGGTCTCGGTCTCACCGACTTCGGCACCGGCGCGACCGCCACCGAGGTGGGGACGCGGACCGACAACGGCGACACGGAAACCCGTCGTTATGTGCTGACACCGGCGATGGAAGACGCGCCCACGATGTTCTGGCGGCTCGCCGTTTCCCAGTAGCCGGCGCTCACGGATGCTCGACGGTCGCGCGGGTGAAATGGATCTCCCGCCGGCCGTCGGGACGCGTGATGATGATCGGCCCCGCGTCGGCCAGTTGATCGAGCAGCGGCTCGTCCGCCACCGGCGGCGCGGGATCCACCACCGGGGGCGCCGCGGCCCGCGCGGGGTCTCCGGCGGGGGGCGGCGCCATGGCCAGCGCCAGCCACGCGAGGCCGGAGACCAGCGCGAGGCCCCCGCCCGCGATGCGTCGGCGGCGGGTCCGGCGTCGGACGGTGGCCCAGCGCGCGGCTTGCAGATCGGCCAGGAGTTCGGGTTTTCCTTTCATGTTTCGAATTCGCTTTCCCGCTGTTGGCGCAGCCGCTTTGCCAGCTGCCTCCGCGCCTTGGCCAGCCGGTGCTCGATCACACGCTCGGTCACGCCCGCCCGCTGCGCCAGGGCCCGCACGCTCAGGCCATGCTCGTACTTGTCCTCGATGAGAGCCCGGTCGTCCGGTGGGAGGAGCGCGAGCGCGGCTTCGAGATGTCGTTCCGGCACGTCGCCCGGTGCACCGTCACGCCAGCGCCGGTAGCGTTCCAGGAACCCCGCCCAGGCGGAGCGCCGCCGGCCGTGGTCCGCCAGCGCGGAGCGCGCCAGCACGGTGAGCCAGCTCCAGAAAACCTCGTCGCTCTCGAAACGCCGCGCGTGCCTCGCCACCCGCAGCATCGTTTCCTGAAACAAGTCGTCCACGTCCCCGCGCCCGCCGCGCAGGCAGGTGCGCAGGTACGATTTGAGCCGTACTTTGTAGCCGGTGTGGAAGGCGATCCAAGCCCGCTCGTCGCCGCGGGCGAGCCCGGCGGTGAGTTCCGCGGTGGGGTCGGCCGCCGCCGCCACCACCGCCAGCGGTTCCTCGGTCCGTGACATGACGCGGGCCATCGGACGCTCCTACCAAAGTCTTGCCTCGGCTTCCACAATGGACACGCGATCCTCCAGCTCGTCCCTTTCCTGCGCGAGCCGCACCACGGTGGGGTGGTCGCCGCCGAGTTCGGCCGCTTTCGCCCGCAGCTCCGAATCGACCGCGATGATCCGCTCGCGCAGTGGTGCCGTCCGCTCGCGGGTCCGCTCGGCGAGCGTCCGCGCGGATTCCAAATAGCCGCGGACGATCTGGACGACCTCGTCCGCCCGCTGCGGCTCGAGCCGCACCAGGAGCAGGCGGGCCTGCGGCGAGAATTTCAGCGCGCCTTGTGGCAGCGGTGGATCGCCCAGCACGGCCGTGACGAGTTCCTGCAGCCGCGGCGTCAGCTTCTCCCAAGGCCCTTCCAGCTCGGCGAGGGAAATGACGCGCAGCTCGGGCTTGGCGGCGAGCGGGATGACGTGCGGCCGCGGCAGGTGCGCCGGAGTCACGGGACCCGGAGCGCCTCCGAACGCGCCGGCCGCTCCGGCGTCACGCGGCAGGAAGGCGACGATTCCGCTCATCCCCGGACCGGCGGGCGGGCGGGTCTCGATCCGGAAGCCGACGATCTCCGCCAGCACGTCCATCAGCGCGTTGAAGCTGACGTCTTTCATCTCGATCGGCGGCACCTCGAGATCCGCCACCCTTGGATCGACGAACACATTCACCGCCCCATCCAGCGGACCGGCCAGCGAGGTCCGCGCGAATTCTTGCAGCGGCATCGCCTCCGGGACGCGGATCGTGAGCGGCCGTTCGTGCAGGACATCGAAGGCGGGCCGCTCTTTCGCGTCCGGCTGCGGAAGCATTTCGCGGCGCGGTGCGGGCGGCGGCTCTTGGCCCGCGGCGGGAAGCGCGAGCCCGGCGGCGGCCGACAGGAGCAGGGACAGGAAACAGGGGCGGGAGTTCATGATCTGAAGGAAGGTTTCGGAAGGGAACACGCGCCACCCGCCCCGATCCCCCGGAAGAATTCCGACCTGCCCCGCCAGCGGGTCGTTGAGCGGATCGTGACCGGGTCTTGACGGCGCGAGCCCGACCGGCCGTGCTCGTGCGGAGCGCCGATGAAGATCAAGCTCACCCTCGCCTTCGATGGCAGCGCCTACCACGGCTGGCGTTCGCAACCCTCCGGCCGCGGCGTGCAGGACCAAGTGGAGGCGGCGCTCGCGCGCGTTTTCCCCGGCGGGCCGAAGCTGGAAAGCTCGAGCCGGACCGACGCCGGCGTGCACGCCCGCGGGCTGGTGGCGCACTTTTCCCTTTCCTCCGCCGGCCCGCGCCTTACGCCGCGCGCCTTGGCCCTGGCGCTCAACTCCACCCTGCCCGCGGACATCCGCGTCCGCTCGGCGGTGCGCGTGCCGGAGCGCTTCCACGCGCGCTTCGACGCGGTGGAAAAGGAATACCGCTACTTCATCTGGAACGCGCCGGCGATGGACCCGCTGCGCCGGCATACGGCTTGGCACGTCCCGCGGCCGCTCGACATCGCGCGGATGCGGGAGGCGGCGCGCCATTTCGCCGGCCGCCACGATTTCACCGCCTTCACCTCGAACCGCGGCGGCACTCTGGGCGATCCGTACCGCACGCTCACGCGCTGCGAAATCCGTCGCGAGGGCTCGCTCGTGACGATCCGTCTCGCCGCCTCCGGCTTTCTCTACAAGATGTGCCGCGCCCTCGCCGGCACGCTCGTCCACGTCGGAGAGAAAAAGATCGCTCCCGACGAAATCCCGCGCCTCCTCGCCACCCGCGACCGCCGCGCCACCGGCCCGAACGCCCCGGCTCATGGGCTGGTGCTGTGGCGGGTGGTGTATTGAGGAAAGGGGATCGGGAAGTGGGACGCGGTGGATCGGCGCGTCCCGCGGTCGGTGGCTGCGGGCACGGAGCGCGTGCGACAGTTGGGCCAAGGAATGGATGGTGTTAACCATCAATAAAAACATATCAAAAAATATCCATGGATTAGCCATTTGTTCTTCCGTTGTCCGGGGAGATCCCATAGAATTCCAGATGCTATTATTGATTGTCATCTCCCCCGAACCAAATGAAGCCCTTGTTCTCTTTCCGGGTCGTCATCTTGAGCTTGGTCCCGGCGCTCGCGCCGGCCGGCACCGTGGCCTTTTCCCAATCCGGAAAATCGGTGCTGGAGATGCCTCGGCCGGTGTCGCCCTGGAGCTTCGGAGTCGGCTACGCGCCGATGTTCCAGGTGTCGGCCGAGTATGAGGATCTGGGGGGAGTGGCACCTGTATTTCCAGCTCCACCTGCGGGCGTGCCGACGTTCGGCGAGTACGACGATGGCTTTGTCCGGCCGGACATCAGCGGCAGTCCGGGGCTGACCAGCTACTGGAGCTACCTGGATGGCGCGCAGCATGACCCGGCCGGTGGCGGCAGCCTGGCATTGTCCACCACCGAAGGCCTCGCGAACGCGCGCGGCCGGGAGAACGGGCGCGGCGCGCTGGGGATCGAGCTTTCCGCCTGCCTGCCGCTTGGCGGCTGGGCCGACGGCCGCGCCGAATGGGGCGTGCAGTTCCGGCTGAATTACGCGCGGCTGGACATCGGCGACGCCTCGGCGATGGCGGCGGACGCCTTCCGCACGACCGACAGCTTTCCGTTGAACGGCGTGATTCCGCCGCTCGCGCCCTACAGCGGCAGTTTCACCGGGCCGGGGCCGCTCTTGTCCACCAGTGCCACCCGCTCGACGACCTTGCTGCCGGGCGGTTCGTTGGTGACGGGCACGCGCGAGGTGGAGGCGCATCTGCTCACGCTCGGAGCGGGTCCTTGGCTCGCGTGGTCGCCGGCGGAGCGCTGGTGGATCCAGCTCGAGGCCGGGCTGAGCCTGGCGTTGGCTGACGGGCGCTATCGTCACCGCTCGGTGGCCACGCTGCCGGGCGGAGCCACCCAAACCAGCTCGGGCAGTGGCGGGGAAACGTCGCTGCTTCCAGGGCTCTACGCCGGAGCCAGCCTGATCCACCGCCTGGACGAGCACTGGGACATCTACCTGAGCGCCCGCTATCAATATCTGGATGACTTCAGCGTCCGCGCCGGCGGTTCGCGCGCCGAGCTTTCCTTCGACAAGGCCGTCGTGCTCGGCGCGGGCGTGCGCTTTCGATTCTAACCCACGCCCTCCCCTCTCATGAGAACGCTTTTCGTTTCGTTTCTCGCCGCCGCTTGCGCCGGTACCGCCAGCGCGAGCAATCTGCTCGTCAACGGCGACTTCGAGGCCGGCAACACCGGCTTCACCTCGCAGTACCTCTTCTCGGAAAACCTCCTGCCGGCGGAAACCTACGCGGTGCTGGCCGATCCGCGGACCGGGAACGGCAACTTCGCCAACATCGGCGACCACACCACCGGCGACGGCCTGATGCTGGTGGTCAACGGCTCGACGCGGAACGACGCGCCGTTCGCCTGGGCGCAGGAGGTCGAGGTGACGCCGGACACGGAATACACCTTCTCCTTGTGGGCGGCGAATCTCTTCGGCTCGCCCGGGGTTTTCGCCATCCGGATCAACGGGGAGACCGTCGGCGAAAGCGTGACCGCGCCCACAGCCGTCGGCGTCTGGGCCGAGTCGGTGCGCACCTGGGACTCGGGATCGGCGACCTCCGCGCGAATCGAGATCGTGTTTCTTTCCACCTCCTTCGGCGGCAACGACACCGCCCTCGACGACTTCGTTTTCACCAGCGATCCGCCGGTCTGCCTCGATCCGTCGTCGGTGCCGTTTGGTGACAGCCGCGCGTTCCAAAGCTTCGTCGCGGAGGTGGAAGTCCCCGGAAACAGCAATCCGTTCCTCTCCGGCCAACCCGATGGCGCGGCGACCAAATCCGATTCGGCGCCCGCCCAGTCGCCCGTCTTCGCCACCGCCGTCGCGCCGGGCGACGTGCTTTCGTTCGGCGTGACCGGCTCGGTCTCCTACGCGGGCTCGGCGAATCCGTCCAACCCGCCGGATGGCGGCTTCAGGGCTGGAAGTGCCTCCGCACTCGGAATCGCCGGCTACACGGGAGGCAACACGCTGCCGATCGACTGCTTGGTGGGTGTGTTCCTCGGCGACGACATCCCCTCGGGCGACGCGCCTGCCGATTTCAGCTATGCGGCGGAGGGCTTCGCCTTCCAGATCGCCGCTCCGGCCTTGCACCAGATCTTCTTCATCGGCGACGGACTCACCGGAAACGGCGACGGCACTCGCCAGCAGTTCGTGGTTCCGGATGGCGCGACCCGCCTGTTTCTCGGCACGAGCGACGGCTTCGGCTGGTACAACAACACCGGCGCCTTCCAGGTGAGCATCTGCCGGCTTGCCCTGATCTCCACGGGTCCGCGCGTCGGGCCGACGACGATCCGCTTCGACCAGGCCGCCTACACCGCCGACCTGGACGAAACGATCAGCGGCTCGGTGGTGATCGACCCCGTCCCGCTCGGCGGACTTTACAGCCAAGGGACCTACATCACCGTGCGCAACCGCGAGGGAACGATGGCCGGCGTGATCGAGCCGGCGCCTCCGGCGGTGCTGGATTTCGACGGCCCGTTGCTCGGTCACGAAGCCGCGGTCGATGGCGGCACGGGCGGCGGCGGCATCAAGGGCAGCGCGCGCTTCATCGAACAGCGCCCGACGCTTTTCACTCCGACGCTGGCCACCTTCACGCTGCGCGACCTGCCGCCGGGACTCTACGACCTTACCCTCGCGCCGTGGAACGAACTCGGACCGACCGAGGACATCTTCGTCACCGGCCTTGCTGAAACGCTGGACGACTTCATCACCTTCGAAGCCGCGACGGTGGAAATCATCGGCGCCTCCCTGCCGGAAATCGCGGCTTCCGAAGACCTCCGGCTCAACCCGCAGACCGGCTTGATCGAGCAGCGCCTGACGCTCACCAACAACACCGGGCGCACGCTGAACGGCTTCCGCATCTTCATCACCGGGCTGCCGGACGGCGTCGTGGTCTGGAACGCCCACGGGGAAATCGACGGCGTTCCCTACATCGATATCTTCGGCGACATCGCGCCCGGCGAATCGGTCGAGGTGGTGGTGGAGTACTACCGTCCGAGCCGCGTCGCGGATTATTCGCCGTCGTTCGAGATCGCCGCCGCCGGCTCCGGCCCGCCCGCCGCCGGAGGAAACGCGCCGCTCGCCCTCGACCTGCGGGTGGTGCGCAAGGACGGCGCGGGATTGCTCGTCGAGTTCCTCTCGCAGGCGAACAAGCGATATCTCTTCGAATACAGTGACGACATGACTGAATGGCATGTCTGCCTGCCGGCCGTCGAGGGCACCGGCCAGCGCATCCAATGGCTCGACGGCGGACCGCCGAAAACCCGGACGTTCCCCTCCGGCAGCCGGTTTTACCGCATCACGGAAGCCGATTAACCCCCCCACTCCCCGCAGGACATGAGCCCGAAGCGAATCCTTCCCCTCCTTTTCCCATTCCTCGGTCTGGCCGCGGCCACCGCGCAGATCGACCACGACCTGCCGCAGGTGACCGGCCCGTGGATGAACGCCGGGCAGCCGCAGCGTTCGATGATCCAGTCGATCGGCGTGCGCTTCGACCGCAACGTCTCGCATCTCGTGAAACCCGGGGCCCTCAGGGTCCGCAGCCTCGCCACCGGCGCGGAAGTGGATCTCTCCGCCGCCACCTTGGTCTACGACCCGCGCAACAACTCGGCGAACTGGATGATCGACCGCGACACCGGCGCGCTGCTTGAGGACGGCAACTACCTTGCCTGGATCGAAACCGCCACGCTGCTCGACGAGCCGCGCCGCGCGGCCTGTGCCGCGAGCGCCATGCCGCTGGACCACTTCGTTTTCGGGTTCCACCAGTTCACCGGGGATTCGGACGGCGATCGCGACGTGGACTTCCGCGATGCGGCCGTGCTGCGCGACACCTGGCTGCGGAACTTCGGCCACCAGGCGTATCGGTCGTTCCTGGACTTCGACCTCAGCGACCGGGTCGCCGAGGGGGACCGCCAGCGCGTCGAGGAAACGTATTTCAAGCTCTTGCCCCCCTCGCCGGGAGTGCATCTCTTCCTGCGGAACGACACCGGGGACAGCGCCTCGGACAACGCCACCTCGCTCTACGCCTTCGGCTTCGGCAGCGTCGCCATGGAAGACGCCGCGGCATGGCAGGCACGGCTGGGGAGCGGACCGGCGGTCGATATCGGAAATCTCGTCTCGGAAGGCACCGGGGTGCTCGACGAGGCGCTCATCGACCAGCTCAACGGCGGGTCGCTCCCGACCGGGAACCACCGACTGACGGTCGAGGCGCTCGATGGCGCCGGCGCGGTGCTCGCGGCGGACGCGCTGGATTTCGAGTATCTCGGCGAAGTGCCATGCGGGCCGTACTTCATCACCACCCCGCCGCCGGGCGTGGCGCTCGGGCAGGTGCAGGCGGCGGAGCCGCTCAACCTCTCGACCTGGACGGTCGAACGTTGGCCGGGCAGCCAAGGGCCGTCGCAGTGGGTCGTGGCCCCGGACGGGCTTTCGGTGGAGCAGACGCGGAATTCCGCCCCCGCCGCGCTGATCAGCGACCAGACGTTCCTCAATCTCCGCGTCACCGGCCGCTTCCGCGTCGACACCGCGGGCGACGACGACCTGATGGGCTTCATCTTCGGCTACCAGAACAACAAGCAGTTTTATATCTTCGACTGGAAACAAGGCTCCCAGGGCTTTGTCGGCGGCACCGCGCTGAGAGGCATGTCCATCAAGCGGTTCGACGCCGGCGACCGCGAGTTCACCGAGCCGGACTTCTGGTGGTCCGACCAGGACCGGGAGAACACGACCATCCTCGTGCCGCCGAACGACATCCCGTGGAAGGACTTCCAGGACTATGACATCACGCTCGATTTCACGCCCGGCCGGATCTCGGTGGAAGTGCGCGAGGAAGGGGTGCTGCTCGACCGCCTGGAGGTCGAGGACGACACGTTCACCGGCGGACGGTTCGGCTTCTACAACTACTCGCAGGACTCGGTGATTTACAGCGGCTTCACGCAGGAGGCGCTCAACAATGTCTATTTCTACAACTCGGAGGCCTTCGATCCGGACGGCGGGACGGTCACCTACTCGCTCGCGCCGAACGAGGACGGCAGCGAGCCGCCCGCCGGAGCCACGGTCAACGCCGGAACCGGGCTGCTGATCTGGGCTCCGGAGACCGCGGGGACGTTTCCCTTCACATTGGTCGCCACCGACAATGACGGATTGACGGACACGCAGCGCTTCGACGTGGAGGTCAGCCCGGTGGACGAGCCGCCGGTGGTGTACATCAACAAGACCGCGCCGGCGGTGCTGCCCGGCGAGGAACTCGCGGTGCAGGTGGTCGCAACCGATGACCAGCAGATCTTCCGCGTGCGGCTGTTCATCGACGATCTCGAGGCGGAACTCGACAGCCGCCATTCCCATGTCACGAGCTTCGCCACGCCGGGAGTGGTCGAACTCCGTGCGATCGCGATCGACTCGGCGCAGCAGGTTTCCTCGATCACCTCGTATGTGCGGGTGCTCGATCCGGACGCCCCGCCGGCGGAAAATCCCAACCAGACGCCGGTGTCGCCGCCCGGCCAGACGACCGGCGATCCCACCGATCTGCGGCCGCTCGTTTCCTTCCAGGCGCCCTTGGCCGCGGGCGACGATCCGACCCGCTTCGTCGGCACCGTGGATGCCAATGGCGGCACGCTCGACCGCTGGTTCCTCGAATGGACGACGGCCGCGAAGATCGATCCCGCGAACCTCGCTTCGCCCTCGGTGCTGTGGCAGCCGATCGTGCAAGGAACCGACGCCGTCACGGCGGCGGAGCTGGCCACGATCGTGCCCGCGGACTTTCCCGACGAGCCGGTGGCTTTCCGGCTGCGCGCCCAGAACACCAACGGGCTCGGCAGCATCGTCAGCCTGGTGTTCAACCCGCGCAGCACCTCGACGGCCGGGCCGGAACAGGAAACCGGGACCGGAACCGGCGTCCGCGCGCTGGCGGTTTTCACTTCGCCTCTTGGGCCGGAGGACGACCGCACCCGCCTGCGCGGCACGGTGGATGCCAATGGCGGCACGCTCCAAAGCTGGGTGATCGACTACGCGCCGCGGCACCAAGTGGACACTTCGAATCTCGCCGATCCCGCGGTCTCCTGGACGCCGCTCGCCCAAGGCACCGCCGCCGTGACCGACGGGCTGCTCGCCACTCTCGACCCGACCACGCTGCCGGACCAGACCTTCGTCTTTCGTCTCACCGCCGTGAACACCGGCGGCCTCGGCAGCGTCGCGACCCTCATCTACAATCCCGTCGCGGCCAATTTTTCCGGTCCCGGCGGCACCACCGGCACCCCCCCGGCGAACGCCCAGCGGCCGGTGACGCGTATCCTTTCGCCGCAGACTCCCGGTGACGGTCCCACGGTTCTCGTTGGCACGATCTCGGCGAACGGCGGCACCCTGCAGAACTGGATCGTGGACTTCGCCCCGCGCGCCGCTGTGAATCCCAACGACCTTTCCGATCCGGCCGTGGCTTGGACCCGGCTCGTCGAGGGGACCGACGAGCTCACCGCCGCGGACCTGGCCGCCTTGGACGACCCCGCGTTCCAAACCGGGCTCTGGATCATCCGACTGCGCGCCTTCAACACCAACGGCCTCGGCAGCCTCGCCTCGATCCAGCTCGATCCCGGGGACACCTCGATGCCCACGGTGGCCATCACCGCGCCGGGCGGCGAAGCCACCGTCGGCTTCCTCACCGAAGTTCGCGGCACGATCGGCGCCGGGGCCGGCGTGCTGGATTCCTGGCGGCTGGAAATCGCGCCCACCGAAGAAGTTTCCCTCACCAATCTCAATGCCAGCGCGAACTGGGTGCTCCTCGGCTCGGGAACCACCGCGCTCGACGACCAGCCGCTCGGCACCATCGATCCGACGAACCTGCGAAACGGCTCCTACGTCCTGCGCCTGCGGGCCTTCAACACCAACGGCCGCGGCCTCTCCGACGGCATCCTCGTGCACGTGTCCGGCGAGGCGAAACTCGGGAACTTCCGGCTCGAGTTCGAGGATCTGAACCTGCCCTTGGCCGGCATCCCGATCCGCGTCACCCGCGTCTACGATACGCTCAACGCGAACCGCTCGGGCGACTTCGGTTACGGCTGGACGCTCGGCATCGGCGATCCCGACATCCGCGAAACGGTTCCGGACACGGGAGACAGCTGGTTCTTCGCCACGCCGTTCGAGATCGGCGCCCGCGTCTTCCTCACCACAC
>CBFGTW010000011.1:0-52860 GCA_965651855.1 uncultured Verrucomicrobiales bacterium | reverse complement strand
GCCGATGCCGGGGAACTTGTTCTGGCGGTAGAGGCTGAGGATCATGCCGAAGAGGCCGTAGAACTGCGTACCCTCCATGACTTGGCCGAACATGAAGATGTTCTTGGCGAGCGCCTGCTTGTTGGCGGTGACGGTGAGGTCGATGTCGCGGCGGAGGGCGCGGGAGTTCGAGACGACGAACTGGTTCTTCGCCTTGATGGTCGGGATGTCCTCGAACATCGCCTCGCACTCGTGCGGGTTCAGGCCGAGGGACGAGAGCATGTAGACGAGGCTGTCGGCGTGGATGTTTTCCTCGTGGGCGTGGCGGCCGAGGACGAGCTTCAGCTCGGGGGCGGTGACCACCTCGCGGACCACGTGGAGGATGTTGTCGCCGACGATCCCCTCGGCGGCGGAGAAGTAGCCGATGCCCATCTTGATGATCCAGCGCTCGACGTCGGAGATCTCGTCGGACCGCCACTGCTCGACGTCCTTCTGCATGGTGATGTCCTCGGGCTCCCAGTGGTTGTTCTTCATCGTCTTGTACAGGTCGTACGCCCACTGGTATTTGAGCGGGAGGATGTTGAAGAACATCGTTTCGCGGCCGTTGATGACCTTCTTGGCGGCGAAGGCGGCTTCGGCCTTCTCGCGGTCGAGGATGAAGGTGCGGCTGCCGAGGGTGACGGTGGTGGTCTGGGACATGGAGGAGGCGGAAATTGGTCTTCTTTTCGGGAATGCCGCGACGGGCGCAGCGTGGGAGACGCTGACAGCAAAGGGCGGACCGGGTCAATCGGATTCCCGCCGTGGATGCGCGCATGTGGTATTCACAAATTATTAACACTACCACCAGTAGTGGTTTGACCTCTTGCGCAAACGTTGCAAGAGAGCCCGGTTCTGCCGGTTTTCCCGTAGAATCAAGGGCTTCAAGCGATGGCCGGATTTGCGGCGCGGAGGCTTCTTGTGGTCGAATTTTTTTCGCGGCGTTTCCGACGATTCACGCCCGCGGGGGTTTTGTAAAATTTTCCGCGCGCTCCGGGGTTCGGACCGCGAGTCCGCCGCAACGCGTTCCGGCTCAGGCGGGAAAGTTTTGAGAAGATCGGATGCTGGCGGATGTCGGAAAGGGGAGATCGTGACCTTCGGAGAAGCACGAATGCCCAAGCATCAAATTCCAAACGAAGAGAGAGCCTCGCGCGGCGCGATCTCGTCATC
The DNA here is from genome assembly GCA_965651855.1 of uncultured Verrucomicrobiales bacterium. Lineage (GTDB taxonomy): Bacteria > Verrucomicrobiota > Verrucomicrobiia > Verrucomicrobiales > Akkermansiaceae > Luteolibacter. Next base: position 51,675 of record CBFGTW010000011.1, on the reverse strand, counting down.
AACGAGGCCGAATCCAACTTTGGCGGCCTTGGCGGATTGGCTGCCCAGCGCTCGCTCGGCACTTCATTCACACCTCGCGCCGTTGGCGACAAGTGGGCGGGGTGCACGAATGCAGAGTGATGAGTGATGAATGAAAAATGAAGAGATCCTCGCGCTCCGCGCCCTACCCTCTCCTCTTGGCGGCCTTGGCGGCTTGGCGGTGAATTCCGGGCAGGCCCGGCGGCCCGCGGAATTGCGGGCGGCTCAGAACGACCAGTCGTGCTTGTCCAGCTCGCAGACGCAGGCGGCGAGGAGTTGGATGCAGGCGGCAAGGTCGTCCTTGTGGCAGGTCTCGATGGTCTGGTGGATGTGGCGGGTCGGGATCGAGACGGCCCCGGCGATCGATCCGCCGGCGACCATGCGCTGGAGGCTGGCGGTGTCGGTTCCGCCGGCGGCGAGGATTTCCGGCTGCCACTTGATCTCGTGCTTTTCGGCCGTGGCCTTCATGAATTCGATCATGCGGTAGTCGCAGATCACGGAGGAATCCATGAGCTTGATGGCGGCGCCACCGCCGAGGCTGGTGCAGCGTTCCTGCGGCGTGGAGCCGGGGACGTCGTAGGCGATGGTGGTGTCCAGCCCGAAGCCGAAATCCGGCTGGATCTGGAGCGCGGAGGCCTGGGCGCCGCGGAGGCCGACTTCCTCCTGCACGGTGAACACGGCGTAAAAGTCGTAGGCCGGCTTGCGCTTCGATTTCTTCAGCTCGCGCAGGGTTTCCAGCAGGACGAAGACGGACGCGCGGTTGTCGAGCGACTTCACGTTCACGCAATCGCCCAGCTCCATCATCGGCGAGTGGCGGGTGACGAAATCGCCGACCCGGACGAGCTTCTCGACCTCCTTTTTCGGCAGGCCGCAATCGATGAAGTAGTCCTTGATCTCCGGGTTCTTCTTTTTCTCTTCCGGCGACATGATGTGGACCGGCTTCGAGCCCATCACGCCGAGGACGTTTTTCCGGCCGTGGATGATGACGCGCTGGGAGGTGAGCGTTTTCGGATCGAAGCCGCCGACGGCGTTGAAGCGGACGAAGCCCTTGTCGTCGACGTGGGTGACGATGAAGCCGATCTCGTCCATGTGCGCGGCGGCCATCGCTTTCTTTTCCGCCGAGCGGCCCTTCTTCAGGGCGATCACGTTGCCCATGTTGTCGGTGCGGACCTCGTCGGCGAGGCCCTCGAGAGCGTCGAGGACGACCTGGCGGATTTCCTTTTCGAATCCGGGCGGTCCGGCGGCTTCGCAGACTTTGGCGAGGAGGGCGGCGTCGATGGGCATGCGCGAAGAAAGAAGCACTAATTTTGAAGCATCAAATTCTAAACGAAGAGAACTTGCGACTGACGTCGCCGGCCGAGCGCCTCTTCCTTTGGGATTCGATGCCGGGCATTGGAGTTTTCCCCCGCCCCGCCTTGTGGGGCACTTCCGCCACGCAAAAACCCTCGTTGCGGCGGTGGGGCGGGTGCGCGTAGGTTCGGCGCATGAAGAACCGACTGACGATCGATCTGTCGTCGCTGCCGGACGAAGGGAAGGAGTTCGCGGGCGAGCTGCCGCTGGAGATTTTCGATCTCCCGGAGGACGACGCGAAGCCGGTCGGCCCGCTGGCCTATGACGTGCGTGCCCAGCGATTCGGCTCCGAGCTGCTGCTGACAGGCACGCTTTCCGCACCCTTCGAGTTCACCTGCGTGCGGACGCTGCACCCCTTCGTGCAGACGATCCGGGTCGAGAACGCGGCGGTTTCCGTGGAGATCGAAACCGGCGGCGAACTCGACGTGACGGACGCCGTCCGCGAGGAGGTGCTGATCCATTTCCCGGCCGATCCGCGCTGCGACGAAGCGGACGATCCGCAGGCCTGCGAGATCGATTCCCGCTATTTATCGGTGGACAAGCCCGCGGAAGATGGAATAGAGACCCCGCCCCGCGCCGGGGGCGACGACCGTTGGTCGGCTCTCGACACTCTCAAGGACCTCAAGGACAACCCTTAACCAAGCAAGACCATGGCCGTTCCAAAGCGCCGCCAATCCAAAAGCCGCCAGAAAATGCGCCGTGGCGCGAACCGCTGGCGCGCGCCGATCTTCAAGAGTTGCCCGGAATGCGGCAGCCGCATCCCGTCGCACATCGCCTGTCCGTCCTGCGGCTACTACCGCGACCGCCAGGTGCTCGACGTCGAGGCGCTCTAAGCCTCCGCGGGGAAGATCTTTCCGAAGCACCGCGCCGGACTTGATCCCGCGCGGTTGTTTTCCGTACGAGATGGCCCACGCCTCCATCAATCATTCATGAAAGTCGCGCTCGACGCCATGGGCGGGGACCACGCCCCCGCCGTGAACATTCTCGGAGCCATCGACGCGCTCCGCCTTTACCCGAAGATGGAGCGGCTGTTCCTCGTCGGCGACCAAGCCGTGCTCGAGCCGGAGTGCGCCAAGCACGGGCTGTCGCTGGCCGACCCGCGGGTGGAGATCGTCCACGCGCCCGAGGTGATCGGCATGGCCGAGCCGGGAGCGAAGACGGTGCGGCGCAAGAAGCAGTCGTCCATCAGCATCGCGATGGACATGGTGAAGGACGGTCGCGCGGACGCCTTCGTTTCCGCTGGGAACACCGGCGCCGCCGTGGCCGCGGCGACCTTGAAACTCCGGACGCTGCCCGGCGTGGACCGCGCGGGGATCGCGTCGCCGCTGCCGAACGAGCATGGCGTCTGCAACATCCTGGACGCCGGCGCGAACCCGGAGGCCAAGCCCGAACACCTGGTAGTCTACGCCGTGATGGGCACGGCCTTCGCGCGGCACGTGCTGGGCAAGAAGGACCCGAAGGTCGGCCTGATGTCGAACGGCGAGGAAGACGAGAAGGGCACGACTTTCACCAAGGAGACCTTCAAGCGCCTCAAGGAAACGCCGGGCATCCACTTCATCGGCAACGTCGAAGGGCACGACCTGTTCGAGGAGGAACTCGACGTGGTGCTGTGCGACGGCTTCGTCGGCAACATCGTGCTCAAGAGCTGCGAGGCGACCGCCAAGGCGGTCTCAAAGTGGCTCAAGACGGAGATCAAGGCGAGCCCGGTGCGGATGGCCGGCGCGATGCTGGCCAAGGGCGCGTTCAAGGCGCTCAAGGAAAAGAGCAGCTACGAGACCTACGGCGGCAGCCCGCTGCTCGGGGTGAACGGCGTGGTGATCATCGCGCACGGCTCGTCGTCCGCGCTGGCGATCCGGAACGCGATCCGGGTGGGGCTGGAAACCGTCCAGCACCGCGTGAACCCGCGGATCGAGGAAGCCTTGGCGGCGATTTCACCGGCCGCGCCCACGCCCACGGCCGCCGAAGCTCCGGCGGAGTAGGAGCGTCGCCGGGCTTTCAGCGCCGGCACTTCTCGAGCAGGCCGGCCAGGAACCAGGTGATCTGGACCAAGGCCTCGGCGTGGATCGATGAGCCGAGCGGCTCGAGGTCGGCGCGGCTTTCCTCGAGCAGGCCGAGCGCGGTGTCCACGGCGCTTTCGATGGCTCCTTCGTATTCGGCGATGCCGACGAGCACGGGCAGATCGAGTGGTTGTTGATCGAGGATCCGCTTGTTGAGCTTGGTGCGCTGGCTCTCGGACGAGGTTTCCAGCAGGTTGAGGATCGGCAGGGTGAGCTTGCCCTTGGCGAGGTCGGTGCGGAGCGTCTTGCCGACCACGTCCTCGGCGCCGACGAGATCCAAGCAGTCGTCGTAGATCTGGTAGGCGGTGCCGAGTTTCATGCCGTAGCTGAAGAGCTTGGCTTCGGTTGCCGCGTCCACGCCGGAGCGCGCGGCGGCCAGCCCGGTGGCGGCGGCGAAGAGCGCGCCGGTTTTCATCTCGATGATGCGGAAATAGTCGGCCTTCGTCAGCGAGAGGTCGAAGCGCCGTTGAGTCTGGATGATCTCGCCTTGGCAGACTTCGCGGGCGGCGTGGCCGACTTTGCGGCAGATATCGATGCTGTCGAAGTCGGTGGCCAGCGTCAGCGCGTGGGAAAAGAGCGCGTCGCCGAGCAGGACGGAGAGCGCGTTGCCCCATTTCGCGTTGGCGGTGGGCACCATGCGGCGGGTGTTCGCGCCGTCCATGATGTCGTCGTGCACGAGCGTGGCCATGTGGATCAGCTCGAGGATGACGCCGATTTTCAGGTGGTCGTCGGAGACGCCGCCGGTCGCGCCGCCGGCCAGGATCGAGAGTGCCGGGCGGATGCGCTTGCCGGAGGTGTTGCAGATGTAGGCGACGTACGGCTCGACGGCGGGGTCGAAGCCGCGGACCTGCTCGCGGATGGAGACTTCCACGCGTTCGAGTTCGGGCCGGACGAGATCGAACGGGAACAAGTCGCTGCGGGCGGGCGTTTCGGGACGGGCGGCCATGGACGTGCGTGAGCTGGGGAAAGCATCCATAGTCGGCGGCGCGCCGCAACCCCGGATGTTCGCACAAGAGGCCTTGAAAGGTCGGGGTGCTTGTGACGTTCTGGAGCGGACATGAAAGCAAACTTCTGGATGACGATGGCCGGTCTGCTGGCCGCCGCGGGCCCGGCCTGGACGCAGGTGAAGGGCGAGGAAAACACCCCGCAGCTTCCGGACGTGCCCTACCGCGTGCATGACGGATCGCGCCCGCAGCCGCCGCTGGTGGAGAACGTCGAGGCCGTGACGGTGAAGCCGCCGTCCGACGCCAAGGTGCTCTTCGACGGCCGCTCGTTGAACGAATGGACCGCCAACGGCAGGACGGCGGACTGGAAGGTGCAGGACGGCTCGCTGATCGTCTCGAAGGGCGACATCCAGACGCGCGAGGAGTTCGGCCCAATCCAGCTCCACCTCGAGTGGCGGATTCCCAAGGGCCGGAAGGTCGAGGGCCAGACCGGCGGCAACAGCGGCGTCTTCCTGATGGGCCTTTACGAAGTGCAGATTCTGGAAAGCCACAAGAACCGGACCTACCCGGACGGCCAGGCCGGCGGGCTCTACGGCCAGAAGCCGCCGCTGGTGAACGCCTCCGCGCCGCAGGGCGAGTGGCAGAGTTACGACATCGCCTTCGAGCCGCCGGTCTACGAAGATGGCAAGGTTTCCAAACCGGCGAAGGTGACCGTCATCCACAACGGCGTGGTGGTGCAGCACGGCGAAACCTATCTCGGGCCGACGCGCTGGCGCGAACTCGCCAGCTACCCGGAAGTGCATCCGGAAAAGGGCCCGATCCGCCTGCAGGATCACGGCGACCCGATCGAGTTCCGCAACATCTGGGTGCGGCCCCTCGGCGAGCGCGACCAAGGGAAAAACTGACATCTCAGCACAAGAGCGGCGGCGGCCTCTCCGGGGCGGCCGCCGTTTTTCGTTTCCGCCCGACAGGTTACAATCCATGCCGGGCATTCTCCTTGCGAGCGGGTCGCGGGATTCACTAGCTTCCTCCGTCTATGAAAAAACGCGCGATCTTGCTGGCGATTCCCATCGCCGCGCTGGGCCTCGGGTCCTGTGGAAAGAAATCCGAAACCGCCCGCGAAACGGAGCCCGCGGCCGAAACCACGGCGGGAACGCCGGTCCAGCCGGAGCCAGCCGCGGCCGAGCCGGAGATTGCCGCCCTGACCGCCGCACAACGCGCGGAGAAGTTCGGCTTTGCCCGCCATCTGCCGCCGGACACCGAGGCGTTCACTTATGTTTTCAACGGTTCGAAGACAGTCTCCGCGGTGTCCGGTTCGAAGATCTGGGCGCTTCTCAGCTCCGAAATGGGAATGGGCGCGGACATCGAGGACCTCGAGATGGAGGAGATGGAGTTCGACGAAATGGACGACGAGGACTTCGCCATCCCGGAGGGTGAGCAGGATGACGAAGCCGGCATGGACGAGTTCGGCGACGACTTCGGCATCGAGGACGAGGATTTCCCGCAACCGCTCGGCCCGGAGGTCATCCTCGGCCGCGAGTTCGGCATCGCCTTGGGTGGAAACGGCGGCGACCAGGCCGCGAACCTCATCACCGCCTATTCGCGCTACAGCTATTTCAGCGTGCGCATGTTCGTCCGCGGCTTGATCGCGCAGGCGGAAGCCGGAGATCCCACGGCCATGAGCGAGGCCATGATGGAGCAAGTGATGGCGCTACCCGCCAAGTTGCTCAACGACCCGAAAGGCGGCGTCGGCCTGATCGAGCGGCTGCAAGTTCCCCCGCTCTACGTCAGCTTCCGCGTCGACGAGGCGCAGCGCGAGGCAGCGGCGCAGGAACTCGCCAGCTCCATCGAATTCCTGACGATGGCCGAAGGGTTCGTGGAACCCGTGGATCTCGAGAAGGCCGGCGCCAGCTTCTCCGGCTACCGCCTCGTCGGGGAAAACATGGCCGCCGGCCTGGAGGAAACGCGCGTCAACCTCGAAGGCATGCTCGACGAGGAATCCATCGACAAACTCATCGACGCCATCTCCCGCAAGGACGTCGTGATCGCCTCCGGCATCCTCGGCGAATACGTCGTGCTCTACATCGGTCCGTCGGTCGACGCCTTCCAACTCGTCGCCGAGGCCGACGACTCGATCCTGGCCGGGGACGCCCTGGCCTTCGCCGACCGCTACGCCGACCGCGAGCTCGCGCTGCTGTCTTACGGCGACCAAGACGCCGCGAAGGCGATGCTCGACGCCTACATGCAGGCCAGCGACCTGGCCACGCCGATCCGCGACGAGATCGCCGGTGATCCATTCCTCGGCGACACGCGGGATCTCGAGGCGATGCTGCAGATCGTGGCGGATCGGGAGAAGGCGCTGCGCGCGCTCGCGACGGTCGAAACCACCGGGATCGCTGGCTTTTTCGAAGACGGCCTGATGATCGAGTGCCACGGCGGCATGGACAGCGGCGGCGTCAACTGGGAGCAGCCGTCGAAGCTCCCGTCGCTCGGCGCTTCGCCGGACGTCGTCTTCTTTGCCAGCGCGACCAGCGAGGCCGCTTACGACGAGGCCGCCACCGCTTACCTCGAGGCACTGGGCGAGACGGCCTACGCGATGGCGATGAAGTTCGCGGAATACGACATCGAGACGCCCGAGTTCCAGCAGTTCCGGGAAATGGCGGGACTCTTCGACGAGAAGTTCCGGCCGCACGCGGCCGAGCTTTGGTCCGCGCTCACCGGCGATTTCGCGGATGGCCTCGGCAACGAGAGCGCGCTGGTGGTGGATCTGAAAGGCGGCATGCCCGCCCTGCCCGGCGTGCCGCAACAGGTGGTGGACGAAGCGAAATTCGTCCGCGCCTCGCTGATCGCGCCGGTCGAGGACCGGACCAAGCTCGCCGCTTCCTGGGAGCGGATGAATTCCGCCACCACCCGGCTGCTGGCGAGCGCGAGCGAGCTCGCCGGCACCGAGCTGCCGATGCCCAAACCGATGAGTTCGGAGAGCAACGGTTACAAGACGTGGTTCTTCGCTTTGCAGTTCGCGGACGACGATTTCATCCCCTCGGTGACAATCGGTGACGACTGGTTCGTGGCCTCCACCTCGAAGCTCCACGCGCTCGAATTGATCGACCAGGTGAAGGCGACGCCCGACGCCGGCCTGCGCACCGGGATGCATTTCAAGATGGATTTCGCCGCGCTCCAGCAATTCGCCCGCGAGACCATGACGGTGGTGGAGAACAACGCCGACGCGATCTTCGGCGAAAACGAAGCCGCCCGCGCCGAGTTCGAAGAACAGAAGGAAACGATCAAGCAGTGGATCGACGCGCTCGACGAGCTCGACCGCTTCACGATGCACGGCCGGCGTGAAAACGGCGAACTCCGGACGACCCTCCACTTCAAGACGCGCTGAGCCGGCGGCCGCGGCGTGCCTCGCATGAATCTCGAGCCCATCGCCACGCTGCGGTCCTGCTTCGGCGAAAAATTCGCCGCCCCCCGCCAGCCCGGGCTTTGTCCGGCGGCGTGGGGGCGGCTTGTTTTCCATCCGCCATTGGCGAATCCGGAGGCAATCCGCGGGCTCGAGGCCTTCAGCCACCTATGGCTGATTTTCGGCTTCCACGGCACCGCCGGCCAAGGCTGGCACCCCACGGTCCGCCCGCCGCGGCTCGGCGGCAACGCGCGCATCGGCGTCTTCGCCAGCCGCTCGACCTTCCGGCCGAACCCGCTCGGCCTGTCGCTCGTGCGGCTCGAGGGAGTCGAGAACGGCGAGCTGCTGCTCGGCGGACTGGACCTCATCGACGGCACGCCGGTCTACGACATCAAGCCCTACCTGCCCTACGCGGAAGCGCTGCCGGATGCGGCCGCCGGCTGGGCGCAGGACGCGCCGGAACGCCTGCCGGTGGAAATTTCCCCGGAGGCCGCGGACGCCTTCGCGGCTCTCCCACCGCGGGCGTGCGAGACGATCCGCCAAGCCTTGGGGCTCGACCCCCGGCCCGCCGCCACGGCCGAACCGGACCGGGTGTTTGGCGCGAAATTGTGTGGCTGTGACGTGCGCTTCCGGATCGAGGACGGCGTCTGCCGCATCGTGGAAGTCCGCGGCGCCGAAGCTTCGGGGTTGAATCGTTAAGCGAAGCAAACTAATCTGCGCGCTCATGAAGCCGTCGTGGCGTCCCTTTTTCGCTGGCGCGAGCTGTGTTTTGCCGCTGTTGCCGCTCACCGGCTGCAAGGACCGGAACGAACGCATCGCCGCCGATCTCGGCGAGGCGGGTTATGCCATGACGGCCGACGGCTGGTTCAAGGCCGCCGCGGCGGACGACGTGGCGGTGATGAAGCGGTTCGTCGAAGGCGGTTTCGCGGCGGACACACGGGACGAGGCCGGGGCCACCGCGTTGCACGCCGCCGCGGCCGCGGGCGCGGAGAACGCGGCGGACTTCCTGCTGCGGCGCGGGCTTTCCCTCGATTTGAAGGACAATGCCGGCCGCACGCCCTTGATGGCCGCCGTGACGGCCGGGCAATCGCGCATGACCGGCTGGCTGCTGCGCTACGGCGCCGACCCGCGGGTGCAGGACCCCGAGGGTTTCAACGCGCTGATGCTGGCGGTGAGGGAAAACGCAGCCGGGCCGATCGCCGAACTGGCGCCCTACCTGCGCGAGGATCTCGACAACGCGCTGCTTCTCGCCTCGCTGCTCGGCCACCCGGAATCGATCGACATGCTCACGAACTACGGGGCTTCGGTCTACGCCCGGATGGAGGACGGACGCACGCCTTTGATGATGGCGGCGCAGAACGGCCATGAGGACGCCGTGAAGCTGCTGGTCGACATCGGCGCGAGCCGCTTCGCCACCGACGAACGAGGGCTTTCCGCCGCGGACCACGCGCGCGAGGCCGGCCATCCGGAGCTGGTCGACCTGATCCTCCACAAGCCTCTGCCCGACGAGCTGGCGCTCGAATCCCCCGAGGAAATCGCCGACGAAATGGCCGCCTTCGTCGCGGAGGCTGAAGACCCGGCGGACGCCGGAGCCGAGGCATCCGCCCGGGAGGACGACGGTGCCGACGTGCCGGTCGCCGCCGCCGACGGGCCGGTCGCCGCCGCCGACGTGACGGCAAGCGCCGCCGATGGCGCAACGCCACCGGCCACCCGCCCCCGCGGCGGGTCACCGCCTCCGCCTCCGCCGCTTGCGGGGCGTCGGCTTGGAGGAACCGCCGGTCCCGCCGCAGGCCAAGCCGCGGCGGTTTCCGATCCGGCCCAGGAAGGCACGTCGCGTCAGGCCGCCCCGCCGCTGGTCATGCGCCACTACCGCGAACGGGAAATCCCGCTCGAAGTCGGTGCCGTGAGCGGCGGGTCGGTGAGCCTGCGGGTCCGCGGCACCGATTCCGCACCCGTCGAGGTGTCTCCGGGGGAAACGATTCCCGGCAGTCGGCTCGAGGTGGTGCAGATCCACCGGCGGATGGAAACGAGCAAGGTGAGTCCCGACGTTCCGGTGGAAACGTCCGTCGTGGAGGTGGCCGATCCGGTGACCGGCGCCCGCCGCGAATGGCGCACCGGCCTGCCGGCCACGGCGCACGATCCGCTGGCGCTGGTGGAGGACGCCGCCACGGGCGAGCGCTACGTCGCCTCCCCCGGCCAGACGTTCTCCGGGCCGGACGGCACCGAATACACGGTGGTGGACGTGCGGCCGAACCAAATTGTGATCGAAGATTCCAGCGGCTCGGTCCACACTTTGCCACTCCGCGGCCCGCGCGGCTGAGGCTCACCCCATGGACCCGAACCAAGTCATCGACCACGGCCTGCCCGTGCGCCAGTTCTCCGTTCTCTTGCCCAACCGCGCCGGCGCGCTGGCGGCGCTGGTCAAGTTGCTGCGAAGTTCCGCCATCGAGGTGGTCGGGCTGAGCATGCAGGACTCGCGCGACGCCACGGTGGCACGGCTGGTGGTTTCCGATCCGGACAGCACCGAGTCGCTCTTCATGGAAAAGGGCATCCCCTACACCGTCTGCGAGCTGGTGGTGGTGGCGATGCGCGAGAGCGGACCGGGGTTGCTGCAGTGCCTCGACACGCTGATGGTGGCCGAGACGAACGTCGATTTCGCCTACGCGCTGATGCCCGGCCCGGAAGGCCAGGCGATGCTGGCGATGCACGTGGAGGACTACGAATTCGCCGTATCCGTGCTGCACAACAGCGGCTTCAAGCTGATGTACCAGGACGACATCAGCCGCTGAATCGCGCTGGCATCGCCCCGGGCTTCGTGCTGATTTCCGGGCGTGTCCGCCGTCACGAACATCTCCTGCTACCGCTTCGCCGAGCTTTCCGGGTTGAAGGAACTTCGCGGAGAGCTGATCGCCGAATGCAAGGCGTGGCAGCTGAAAGGCACCATCCTGCTGGCGACGGAGGGCATCAACCTGTTCGTCGCCGGCGCGGCGGAGGCGGTCGATCGGCTCGTGGCACGACTGCGGGCGATTCCCGGGCTGGAGGGCCTCGAGCCGAAGGTGAGCCTGAGCGACACGCAGCCCTTCAACCGCATGCTCGTGCGGATCAAGAAGGAGATCATCGCGTTCGGCGTCGAGGGCGTTCGGCCAGGCCTGCGGACCTCGCCCAAGCTCCCGCCGGCCGAGTTGAAACGCTGGCTCGACGAAGGCCGCCCGGTCACCTTGCTCGACACGCGCAACGACTACGAAGTGAAGCTCGGGACGTTCAGGAACGCGCGGGTTCCCGGGATTTCCACGTTCCGGCAGTTTCCCGAGGCGGTGCGGAAGCTGCCCGAGGAGATGAAGGACCAACCGGTCGTCATGTTCTGCACCGGCGGCATCCGCTGCGAAAAGGCCGGGCCGTTCATGGAAATGGAGGGCTTCCGGAACATCTGGCAGCTCGACGGCGGAATCCTGAAGTATTTCGAGGAATGCGGCGGCGCGCACTACGACGGCGAATGCTTCGTCTTCGACCAGCGGGTGGGAGTCGACCCGGCGCTGCGCGAGACGGATTCCGCGGTGTGTTTCGCCTGCCAGGCGCCGCTCGATGCCTCGGATCGTGAAGACCCGAGATATGTCGAGGGCGAGAGTTGCCCGCACTGCCACCGCAGCGAGCCGGAGAAGATGGCGGAGCGGATTGGCCGCAGGCAAGCGGCGCTGGAACGCGCCGCCACTCCCCTGCCCGGCTCGCGGCCCTATGAAAACCGCCGGCCGCTGCACGTGCCGGCCGCCCGCGACGGCGAGCCGCTGATCGGAGTGGTGGCGGCGGTTTTTCCGCACATCGCCCGCGACGAATGGCAGGAGCGGATCGCCGCGGGCCGCTTCATCGACGATGCCGGCCGGCCGCTCGCCGCGGACCAGCCGGTGCGCGGCGGCCAGCGGGTCGTGCAGGTGTTTCCGGAGGCGGCCGAGCCCGACGTCGCCGCGGACATCCGCGTGCTTCACGAGGACGAGGCGCTGATCGTGATCCACAAGCCCGCGCCGCTGCCGATGCACCCGAGCGGCCGCTTCAACCGCAACACCCTCCAACACCTCCTCAACTTGGCATGGGCGCCGGAGTGCCCGCGGCCGGTCCACCGGCTTGACGCGAACACCCGCGGGCTCGTCCTCTTCGCCCGCACGCGGCGGTTCTGCCGGATGCTGCAGGAGCAGTTCCTCGCCGGTACGGTGGAAAAGCGCTACCTCGTCCGGACGGCCGGCAGCCCGGCGGAGGACCGCTTTTCTTGCGAGGCGCCCATCGCGGATGCGCCCGGCGAGCTGGGCACCCACGTCGTGGACGAAACGGCGGGCTCGGCCGCGCGCACGGAATTCCAAGTCCTGGAGCGCCGGGCGGACGGCAGCACCTTGCTCGAGGCGCGGCTGGTGACCGGCCGCACCAACCAAATCCGGGTGCACCTTTGGCAGCTCGGGCACCCCGTGGCCGGCGACCCCGCGTATCTGCCCGGTGGCCGGATTGGCGACACCCAGACGCTGCCGCCCGGGGCGCCGCCGCTCGAGCTGCTCTCCTGGCGCCTGGCCTTCGACCACCCGCTCGACGGTCACCGAATGTCCTTCGAGGCCGAGCGGCCGACCTGGGCACGCGGAGGCTAGGGCACAACTTCCAGACGCGACAGCCGTTCCTCGTCATCGCGTTCGGTCACCGTCAGGCGCAGCACGCCGTTCGGCGAATCCGCGGAAATCTCCGTTCGTCCGTCGGCATGGCCGGTGACGCGCCAATTCGTGAAGGCATCGACATTGCCGCCACTGTCGCGGAATGACGCCGCGAACTGGGTGATGAACGCGGTCTCGAACGCCTCGCGTTCGGTCTCGGACGAGATCACGACATACTGCGCGCCGACGTTGTCGCCGAACGCCCTCAGCGTTTCCCAATCGATGTCGTCGCGCACGTCGCTCTCGCCGCGGACGAGTGATTGGAAGGTCGAGCGGGCGAAAGCGAGGTCGTCGGAGCGATCCGAGCTTTCGCACGACGCGAAACAAAACGGCGCGGCCGCCAGCAGCGCGAGCTTTTCGAAGGTTCTCATGGCAAAGGTTCTCGGATTTGGAGGATCTCCCGCAGTCGGTGTGCCGGCACGCATCCGGCTTGGTTGTTAGACCGCGGGCCCGGGCAAAGGTGCAAGATGCACCGGCCCTCGGCCGGAATGCCGCGGGTTGCAAACCGCCCGCAGACGAATCCGCGCGGTGCAGCCTGCGCCGGCCCGGCGTGGTCCCGGAGCAAGCCCGCACGTCACCGCGGCCGGAGATCGGCTTGGAGCCACGGGCGTTTCCCCGGCTCGGCCGCCGGGCCTTGGCAGGTGGCACAACAGATGCGGAAGCACCCCGGGCCCGAAGCCCCCGCGGGCCGCAACCTTGCGAAAACCATGATCACCAATCTCGAACAACTCTACTACGACCAGATCCGCGACCTTTACAGCGCGGAGACCCAGCTCACCAGCGCCCTCCAGGAAATGGCCTCGAACGCCAGCAACGAGGAACTGCGCAAGGCCTTCGAAATGCACCTCGAGGAAACCCGCCACCAGCGCGCGCGGCTCGAAAAAATCTGCTCCCGCCACGGCATGACGCCGGAAGGCGAGGAGTGCGACGCGATGCGCGGTCTCATCAAGGAGGCGAAAAAGCACCTCTCGGAAACCACCCCGGGCGACGTGCGCGACGCCGTCCTCATCGCCTCGGCCAACCGAGTCGAACACTATGAGATCGCCGGCTACGGCGTGGCGAAGACCTTCGCGAAATGCCTCGGCTTCAGCGACGACGTGAGCCTGCTCGACGAGTCGCTCGACGAAGAGAGCGCCGCGGACGAGAAGGTCACGAAGATCGCCACCGGCGGCATGTTCACCTCCGGCGTGAACCAGGCGGCGGTGCGCTGATCCCTCATCCTCTCTGGAAAAAACGAAGCGCCCGGACGCGCGGCAATCGCCGCGTGCCCGGGCCTTTTTTCACAGCCGGTTCAGCGGACGCGCTCGAGGAGCCAAGCCAGCAGGCCGTTCACCGGCAACCGCTCCTGCTCCATCGAATCGCGGTGGCGGATCGTGACGGTGCCCTTCAGCTCCGGGCCGTTCTCGCCAAGCGTGTCAAAGTCGACGGTGATGCAAAACGGCGTGCCCACCTCGTCCTGGCGGCGGTAGCGCCGGCCGACCGCGCCACCGTCGTCGTAGAACACGGTCATCCACGGCTGGAGCTTCTTCTGGATCTCGCGGGCGACGCGCACCTGTTCCTCGTTCTTCTTGAGCAGCGGGAAAATGCCGACCTTGATCGGCGCCATGGCCGGCTTGAAGCGCAGCACGGTGCGGACGTCCTCCTTGCCCTTCTCGTCGGTCAGTTTCTCCTCGTCGAAGGCCTCGCAGATCAGCGCGAGCACGGTGCGGTCGCAACCGGCGGACGGCTCGACGACGTGCGGCAGGAACTTCTGCTTGGTCTCCTCGTCGAAGTACTCGAGCGGCTTGCCCGAACCTTTCTGGTGCACGCCGAGGTCGTAGTCCGTGCGATAGGCCACGCCTTCCAGCTCCTGGACGCCGAAGGGGAACTCGTATTCGATGTCGTAGGTCTTCTTCGAATAGAACGCCCGCTCGCCATCCGGCACATCGAGAATATGCAATTTCTCGCGCGGGATGCCGATCTCCTCGTAGAACTTCAGCCGTTCCTCGAGCCATTCGTCGGTCAGGCGCATGCCGTCGTCCGGGTGGCAGAAATACTCGATTTCCATCTGCTCGAACTCGCGCGAGCGGAAGGTGTAGTTGCGCGGGTTGATCTCGTTGCGGAACGATTTCCCGACCTGCGCGATACCGAAGGGCAGCTTCACGCGGTTCGAATCGAGCACGTTCTTGTATTGCACGAAGATCGACTGGGCGGTCTCCGGGCGGAGATAAGCGATCTGCTCGCCGGTCGCGCCGAAGTTCGTCTGGAGCATCAGGTTGAACATCCGTGGTTCCGTAAGCAGCGAGCCGTTGTCCGGGTTGAAGCGCGTCGTTTGTTTCAACTCCTCGCGGCGCTCCTCCTTCAACTCCAGCTCCTTGGGAGACGTTTTTTTGTCGGGAAGAAACTCGGCGTAATATCTTCGTGCGGTCTTGTTCGCTTCCGCCGGATCCTTGCCATCCGGAACGAGCACCGCGAACTGCCGCTCGATCTTCCAACCGGTCGTCGCGTGGCTGGCTCCCGAATACCACACCGCCGTCCCATCCTGCGGCGGAACCTGATCCGCGCGCAGCCGGGCCTTCGACAGCAGGCAGTCGCACATCGGATCGCTGAATCCGCCGACGTGGCCGGACGCCACGAGCACCTGCTCCATCGTCAGGATCGCGCCGTCCATGCCGAGCACGTCGTCCCGCTCCTGGACGGTCTTGCGCCACCAGTAGTCCTTGAGGTTGCGCTTCAATTCGGCGCCGAGCGGGCCGTAGTCCCAGCAGCCGTTGAGCCCGCCGTAGATCTCGCTCGACTGGAAGATGAAGCCGCGCCGCTTGCAGAGCGACACGATTTTCTCCATTCGGGCGGGATCGGTGATGTCTTTGTTGGCCATGGCGCGGTTGCGGTTGGGGCGCGGATGGAAGCAGGCACGGAATGGCCGCGCAAGGCGGGATTGCCAAGCCGGACCGGCCCGCACACCCTCGCCCGGTGGAGAAGACCCGCTGCCCGTGGCTGCCCGCCGACAAGCCGCTCTACACGGCTTATCACGACGAGGAGTGGGGCGTGCCGTCGCGCGATCCAAATTACCTCTTCGAGAGCATCTGCCTCGAGGGTGCCCAATGCGGGCTCTCTTGGTGGACAATTCTCCAGCGTCGCGAACGCTACCGCGAGGTCTTCCACGGCTTCGACCCGGCCAAGGTCGCCGCGATGACCGATGCCGAGCTGGAGGAGCTGCTGCAGGATCCCGGCATCATCCGCCACCGGGGAAAGGTTTTCTCCGTCCGCCAGAACGCCTTGGCCTGGCTGGAACTGGATGACCCGGTCGACTGGATCTGGAGCTTCACCGGAGGAAAACCGATCGTCCGCCGACCGCGGACCATCGCCGACTACTTGGTGCGCTCGCCCGAATCCGACGCGCTCTCGAAGGCGCTGAAAAAGGCGCGGTTCTCGTTCGTCGGCAGCACCACAACGTACGCCTTCATGCAGGCCGTCGGCATGGTGGACGACCATTCGGTCGATTGTCACCGGAAACGGCGGCTCACCTGAGAAGGTTCAGCGCCGTCTGCAGCGTGTCGATCTCCTCCGGCGCCTTGTCATGGCGGATCGCCTTGATCCGCGGGAAACGCAGGGCGAGGCCGGAGTCGTGCCGGGTCGAGCGGCGGATCGCGTCGAAGGCGATTTCGAGCACCACGTTCGGCGCGACGTGGTGTTTGCGCCGCTCCTTGCGCAGCGTGTGACGCTTGAAGTGCTCGGTGAGGTCCTCGATCTCCTCGTCGGTGAGGCCGGAGTAGGCCTTGCCGAGCACGCGCAACCCGCCGCTTTCTTCGTCGCGCAGGGCGAAGGTGTAGTCCGACAGCACGTCCGACCGCCGGCCGTGCCCCTGCTCGGCGGCGACGACCACGCAATCGAGCGTCGGCATCACGCCCTTGAGCTTGATCCACGCCTTCCCGCGCCGCCCGGGGCTGTAGGGACTGGCGGGATCCTTGGCGATCAGTCCCTCGTGGCCCTCATGGAGCGCGGATTTGAAAGCCGCTTCCACGCCGCCCGCATCTCCGGCCGCGTGCACGGCGATGACTTCGAACGGCGGCGCGAGCTGGAGCGACTCGAGCCGCCGGCGGCGTTCCTCCAGCGGCCGTGCGAGCAGTTCCTCGCCCTGATGCCACAGCAGATCGAAGGCGACGAACCGCAGCGGGATGTCCGGCACCGGCGAAGCCTCCTCTGAAAACAAGTCTCCCACCACACCGATACGGCGGCCCAGGCGCTTCTGCAGATCGGCGAAGCCCAGTTTCCGCCCCTCGGCGAAGGCGATCAGCTCGCCGTCGAGCACCCAGTCGTCCGGCAGCTCTTGTGCCGCGGCGAGCACATCGGGAAACTCGGCGTCCAGCGGCCGCAGGTCGCGCGAGAACAACGCGACCTTTCCATCCCGCTTGTGGAGCTGCGCGCGGATGCCGTCGTACTTCGGTTCGAGCCACAACGGCGGCGGGAACGGCAGGTTTTCGAAGCGCGGACGGTCGTCGGCCTCGTCGCGCTCGAGTGCGGAGGCGAGCATGCATTTCACGGGGACCATCGGGCGCAGCGCCGCCTCGGAAACCCGCCGATCCTTCGCCAGCAACGCCGTCTCGCCGATGTCGCCGGTGAGCATGTGCGCGTGGCGGATCTCCGCCGGATCGACGCCGAAGGCAGCTGCCAAGGCATCCTCCACGAGCCCCTCCTTCAGGCCGATCCGCAGGTCGCCGGTGAGCAGTTTCACGACGGTTTCCGCCTCGGTCGGATGGAGCGTCGCCAGCCGTTCCGCCAGCAGCTCGAGCCGCTGCAGCGAGCCGGTCGCTCCCGCCAACGCCAGGAAGAACTCCTCGAGCGCGGGCAGGTCGAGCGGCACCGGCCGCAGCGGCACCTCCTGAAGTACGAGACGCGCCGTACGTGCGATGTCGTTCTGCGCGAGGGAAATCTCGACGTAGCGGTCTTCGCGCACACCGGGAACCGCCAGCAGGGCCCGGCGGATCGTCGCGCCGCCAACTTGCAGCGCCCGCCGTCCGCCACGACGCGGCAAGGCCTCGCCCGTCAGCCAGACCGCGGCGAGACGCAGGTCGTGCGGACTTTCCAACCCACGCAGATAGTTCGAGAGAAATTCCGTCTTCGCCACCCGGCTGCTGGTTTCACCCACGAGGCGGCAGAGGTCGCTGAAATCCGCCAGCGGGCAGATCGGCCGGCTGTGCCGGGGCACACTCGCCGTGTGCAGGCGCTGCGCGGTCTGGGCGATCGCCAGCTCGAGCTGGTCATTGCCCATCGCGCACCAGGCGTCGATCCGGCGCGTTCGCAGTTCGGCGGCAAATTCCCGCGCGAAGCCGTGCACCGTGAGCACCCGCCGCGGGCGGACGCGCTGGACGCATTCGAGCAGCGCCGGATGATCCGCGTGGTCGGACAGCGGGATCACCTCGTCCACCCGGTAGCGGTACATCGCGCCCGGCTGGAGGGCCCAGCCGGTGAGCATGGCGGTGCGCTTGTTTTTCAAGGCGCGTATCGCCCGGGAGCGGATCGCGTTCGGCGGCGCGATCACCGCGTGGCCTGGTGGCGCGATGCCTTCAAAGTCGCCGGACTCGGGCAGATCGATGCCGATCTCGCGGAAAGCCGCGGTCATTTGAGCCACATTCGGATGCAACAGGCAGGGAATGCCGTGCTCGGCCAGCAGCGCCAGCGCCTCCTGGGCTTTGCCGAGCGAATAGCCGAAAAGCACCGGCGTCTCGCCATCCGCAAACGCGTCGTGGACGAAGCGTAGCACCGCCGACTCCACCTCGAGCGGGTTCGGGAACACGAACTGCGGCAGGCCGAAGGTCGTTTCGAGGATCAGCGTGTCCGCATTGATGAAGGTCGCCGGTTCCGACGTCCGGCCGCGTCGCGTCTTGAAGTCGCCGGTGTAAAGCAGGCTCGCGTTGTCCTTGGTCCGGACGACGTGGAGCATCGCCGAGCCGGCGATGTGTCCGGCGGGCAGCATGCGCAGGCGGAAACCCTCCCGCGTCACCGGCACCTGGAACGGCACCGCCTCAAGCCGCGAACCGGTCACGTGGTAGCGCCGCTTGAGCAGCTCGGCGGTGCGTTCCGAGCAAAGCGAAAGCTCGTTGCGCGCGAAATGATCGGCGTGTGCGTGCGAGACAAACGCCCGGGGCTTGGCCTCCCATGGGTCGAGCCACAGGTCCAGCTCTGGCAGGTAAAGTCCGCGGTCGAAGTGAACGTCGATCAAGTCCGGTGAGCTTAGACGCGCCTGAGCGACTCCGCCAAGGGATTCCCGGTCAATCGACCTGAGCCACCGCCATCGCGGCGATTCCCTCCCGTCGGCCGACGAAGCCCATGGTTTCGTTTGTCGTCGCCTTGATGCCAATCCGCTGCGGCGCGATGCCGAGGGCGAGTCCGATATTTTCCCGCATTGCCTCGCGGTGCGGCAGGATTTTCGGTGCCTCGGCCACGAGGGTGGCGTCGACATTCACGATTTTCACCCCGGCCTCGTCGGCGAGCGCGCGGCATTTTTCCAGGATCCTCAGCGAGGAGATGTCCTTGCACGCCGGATCACCGGGCGGAAAAAAATGGCCGATGTCCGGTTGGCCCAGCGCGCCGAGGACGGCGTCCGCGACGGCGTGACACAGCACATCCGCGTCCGAATGCCCCTCCAAGCCGTGGCTGTGGGGAATGGTCACACCGCCGAGGACCAGCGGCCGGCCCTCGGTGAAGCGGTGCACGTCGTAGCCGATGCCCACCATGACTCAGAGGATTTCCTGGACGGGGATTTTACCGTTGCTGGCGACGATCGACCAAGCGTCCGCCACGCCTTTCGCGGGGGTCAGCTCCACTTTCCCGCCCGCGGCCTCCACCAGCAGCTTGCCGGCGGCGATATCCCACAGGGAGATGCGCGACTCGATGTAGGCATCGAGCCGGCCGCACGCGATGTAGGCCATGCCGAGCGCGGCGGAGCCCATCATCCGCATCTTGCGCGCGCGCAGCGACGCGCGGTGGAAGCGCTCGATGCCCGTCCGGAGCGCCTCGTCGTCCTTGCCGCAGCCGACGAAAAGAATCGATTCCGCCAAAGTCTCGCGCCCGCTCGACTTGATCGGCCGGCCGTTGAGCCGAGCCTCGCCGCCTTTTTCAACGGTCCAGGTTTCTCCGACCATCGGGTCGTGGATCACGCCGACGGTGATTTCGCCATCGATCCGCAGGGCGATGGAGACGCAGAAATGCGGGATGCCGTAGAAATAGTTCACCGTGCCGTCAATCGGATCGACGATCCACTGCCGCGGCGACTCCTGGTTTCCCGCCAAGCCCTCTTCACCGTAGAGCGCGTCATCCGGACGGGCGCCGAGGAGGATGCCGGTGATCAGATCCTGCGATTCGCGGTCGAGCGCGAGCTTGATGTCGTGTTGGCTCGCCTCGTCGACCGCGGCATCGGAGCCGAAGTGCTGGCGGAGAAGCTTGCCCGCTTCATTGGCGGCGTGGACGGCGAGTTCGAGATCGGTCATGTCGTTCATCGTGAGGAATCGGGGAAATTTTCCGGGGCTTTTGCCCGGGCGAGATCGAGGATGGCGTCCGCCAGCTCGTGCGCGAGGTCGGTCTTGGGAAGCGCCGGCAACGCCTCGGTGCGAGCGGGATACACCAGAAGCACCTCGTTGCGGTCCACATCGAAGCCGATGTCGGACCGGGAAACATCATTCGCGATCACCAGGTCGCAGC
This sequence comes from uncultured Verrucomicrobiales bacterium, assembly GCA_965651855.1. Taxonomy (GTDB): domain Bacteria; phylum Verrucomicrobiota; class Verrucomicrobiia; order Verrucomicrobiales; family Akkermansiaceae; genus Luteolibacter. The sequence goes on along the minus strand of CBFGTW010000011.1, from coordinate 31,538 downwards.
CCTTGCGGGTCAACTTCACGCGGGCATTTTCCTCGAGGTTCCCGGTTTCCGCGGCGAAGCCGACCAATGTGCCGGCGAAGCCCATGGCGGATCGCACCGAACCAAGGATGTCGGGGGTCCGGACCAACTCGAGGACGAACCGGTCGGCGTCCTTCTTGATTTTCGTTGGACTGGTACTTGCCGGCGCGTAATCGGCAACGGCCGCGGCGAAGACCGCGACATCCATCCGGCCGATCTGGCTGGCGACCGCGTCGTACATCTCCCCCGCTGTGACCACCGGCAGGAAATCAACCCGCTCCGGCACATCGAGTTCCGTCGGACCCGAGACGAGAAGCACCCGGTGCCCGAGGTGGGCGAAGGCCGACGCGAGGGCGTAGCCCATCTTGCCGGACGAACGGTTCGTCAGATAGCGGACCGGATCGAGCGCCTCGCGGGTGGGTCCGGCGGTGACGAGCACATTCACGGGCGGGAGTGTCGACAGCCGGCCGCCGCTGGCAAGCGGCCAATCCTCCGGCCTGACATGAAAAATGGGCGGGGGATTGCTCCCCCGCCCATTGCGAATAATTTGGACAGCCGAATCAGTTCGGCGGATCGAGCGGCGGCAACACCGATTCCGCGGGACCCACCGGGCCGCCGAGGTCTCCACCGCCGGTTTCCGGCACGGCGACACCGTCCGTCTCACGCAGCTTGCGGCCCGTCGGATCGACGATGTTCGCGCTGACGAAGATGATCAGGTTGCTCTTGATCCGGTTCTCGGCCTTCGACTGGAACAGGCGGCCGATGACCGGGATGTCCCCGAGGATCGGCACCTTGTCCTCGACGTTCTGCACGTCCTCGCGCATGAGGCCACCGACAGAGACGGTGTAGCCGTCGTAGATGGTGAGCGAGGTTTCCACGCGGCGGGCCGAGAACACCGGCATTTCGATCCGGTTCTCGGTGATCGTCACCGTCACCGGGTTGCCGAAGAGGTCGTTCGAGGGAGACTGGATCGGGCTGCCGTAGTTGATGAAGCCTTCGAACTCGACGATTTCCGGGATGAAGCGGAGGTCGATGACGAAGTTGCCCGGGTCAATCACCGGTTCGATCTCAAGGGTCACACCCGTGTTACGCGTCTCGAAGGCGGTCGGGGTGGCCGGAGTCACCGGGAACAAGCCCGAGCTGCCGCCGCTGAAGCCGCCGCTGAGAACGGCGCTGCCACCCACCGAGTTCGGGAGTTCCGGGGGCTCGTATTCGGTCGGGTAGATGAATTCACGGATGATCTCGATCTTCGCCTTCTGCTGGGACCGGGCGGTCACCGACGGAGCGGTCATCAGGTCCGTGCCCTTCTTCTGGGCCAGGCCGCGCATGATCATCTGCACCACGCCATCCGAGAAGATGCCGGTGACGCCGAGGATCCCGGGAGCCACATTCGCCGTCTGGGCGGTGCGGTTCGGATTGTTGAGGATCGCGTCGATGTTGTTCCGGTTGATCGCGGTGTCACCGCTGCGCAGGCCGCCGGTCACGATCTGATCGACGTTCTGGCCCGGCTGGCCGGGAATGCCCGGAATGGTCACGCCGGCAACGGGGCTGATGAAGTCCGTGTTGCCACGGCCCGCGCCGCTGCCAATCGTGCCGCCGTGGCCGAGGACGCTGCCGCTGGCCGAAAGCGCGAACGGCGAGACGATCCAGTCGAAGCCGAGTTCGTCCGTGTTCTCCTGGGAGATCTCGACGAACTTGGTTTGGATGGTGACCTGCTTCGGAACCTGGTTCTGGGCGATCTCCACAAGCTGCTCGATCTTGTCGAGTTCCGTCGGCGTGTTGGTTACCACCAAGCTGCCGGCGGTGATGTTGGCCGAAGCTCCCTCGCCGAAGGCCACGCCGGCCTGCGAGAGCAAGTCTTTGATAGGAGGGCGGGCGGCAAGCCGGGCCGCCGTTCCACCGGAAGGAGCGAAGGGATCGTCCGCGGGCGCGTCTGCACCGCCCGAGGTATCCAAGCCCGATTCGAAGCCCGGCGGGATGCGGAAGGTGCGGGTGAAGAGGTCTTCGCCGGTCTCCGTCTGCGGGACCAGGGTCACGGCGTAATCGTCCACCTTGTAGCGCAGCCGGGTCGCGTCCGTGATGTATTTCAGGGCCACCGCGAGCGGCACGTTGCGCACGCGGAGTTCCGGAATCCGGAGGGAACCTGGATCGCCGCCAATCAGCGAGCCGGCGCCTTCGGCGGCATCAAGACCGGCGTCGCCGCCGGCACCGGCACGCGGCCGGCGGATGACGAAGTTCACGCCCTTGCGTGCGGGATCGAGCTCGAGGGTATCGAGTTCGGCGGAACGCTGGCGGAGGAACTCGATCGCTTCTTCGACGGTCGTGTCCTCGAAGTTGATGCTCGGAATGATGATCCGGCGCAGCTTCTCCTGGATGTAGGCGATGCCGCGCTGGGACTCGCTGGGACCTTCTTCTTCACCAACGCGATCCGGCGGGTCAACCGGCACGGAGAGTTCCCATGCCTGGTCCACCTGCATCAGCAGCTCCGCGCGGGCGTGGTCGTAGGCGGCGCGGTAGTAGTCGGTCTTCGCGGCGGCAATGCGCTCGAGGCCACGGCGGGCGGCGGAGTTGAACGGATCGATCCGGATCACGTTCTCATACTCGCGCTTCGCGTCGTCGAACTTGCCGAGGTTGTAGTGACCTTCGGCCATGTAGAGACCCCGGCGGACCTTGTCGACGTTCTGGGTGTGCTCATACGTCAGCGCCGGATTCGTGCGGATCGGGTCGTCAAGGTAGCCCAACTCGACGATCGCCGCGGCGTTGTTCGGATCCACGTCCGGATCGAGGACATTCTCGAGGAGTTCGCGGGCCTCGCGGTATTTGCCGGTCTGCCGGTGCTGTTGGGCGAGGGCGACGCTGGCATCCGCCAGATGAAGGATGTAGCTGCGGCGACGATCCGCGAGCAGCGGAGCGTCCGGGAGTCGATCCAATGCCTGGCGGTACTTGTCGACCGCTTCCTGGAAGTCCTGCTTGGCAAATGCCTCGCGGCCTTCGTTCAGAAGGCGGTCGGCGTCGGCGACGGCTTCCTGGCGGCGGATCATCTCGCGCTGGGCGAGGCCGCCGAGGCCGGTGTAGACGGCCTCTTCACCGGCGTTCGCGACCGTCGTGACGGTGACGGGCATGGCGGATGCCACGGCCATCAGCGCCAGGGCGGTGCGACTGGATCGATACATTGGCGTTTTTTGCATGGTTGGCTGACGTTTCTTGGCGATGTTTGGTGCTTTTGGAAAGGGTATTTTCCGAGGAATTGGGAGTCTCAACGGCCCATGTCGGGCATGCCTCCCTTGGGAATGTCGACGGTTCCGCGTTCACCATCGCCGGCCGGATACTCGACTTCGACGGCTTCGGGCGTAACCGACTTGAGCAGGTGGTCGCGTTCGCCGGATTCCGGCGGCAGGGCGAAGGTTGTGTTTTCCTCGACCCGGAACTCCTGGCCGCCGTAACCGAGGGCCTCCAGGGTGAAGACGGCGGTGCGATCGTAATAGGAGAACTCTTCCTGCCGCTGGCGTGGGAATGACGCCGGAATTTCATAGATCGTTCCCTTCTTGTTGGGTCGCTGATCTTCGACGCGGATATAGTTGATGGTCTCCTCGAGGTTGGTCCGGGGATTGAGTTCCTGGCGGGCCTCGTGGCCGAGCAGCTTGAAGCGCTCCTTCATCGGCCCCTCGCGGAAGAACAACTCGCCGGGTTTGATCGGGCTGGCGATACTGGCGCGATTGCTCCCGCCGGCGGAATCGCCGTACTCGAACGAATAGCCGTCCGACGTGAACGTTCCCGGCCGGAGCACCCATTGGACGCTTTCGTCACCGACGTAGCGGAGTTTCGCGACCAAGGCCGGGTGACTCTTGGGATCGGCGGGATTGGTGCCGGCCTGGTATTCTTCGAGGTTGCTGAAGCCGTCGTCGTCGGGATCCCGCTGCGGGGAATCGGCGTAGCCGGGGTCGATCCCGTGTTCCACCCACCAGGTGTTTTCGATCGGGGGATGAATCTGCCGGCCGGTGATCAAATCGAGACCCGCGGTCGGGTTGTCGCGCTCGACGAACAAGGGAACGCCGGTAAAGAGATTGACCGAGCGGCCGTTGGTGTCGGCTTGGGACCAGGTGCGGTCGAGTTTCAGCGACGCGAGCGCTTGCGGGACGCGGTCGGCGCCGGCGACTTCGGCATTCCGGTTGCCGGTGCCGGAGGCGTCGGAGGCGAATTCTTCGTCGACAGCGCCGAGCTTCGACCAGCCGAGGAATGCCAAACCAAGGGCGACGACGGCGGCACCGCCGATCGCGGCCTTTTCATAATTCTCTGAGAGCCAAGACATGTTCTGTGAAAATCAGGGTTGCGGAAGTTCCAGGGGGGCGAGGAACTGGAGGATGTCCAAGCGCAGGAACACCTGGACGTTCTCGGTGCCGAGCACTTGGCCGAGGATGCGGCTCGTGTCGCCCGGGACTTGGGCGGGGGCGGCAGGTTCCGCCGCGGCTTCCTCACCGGCATCGTCGGCACCTTCTTCGTCGGCGCCTTCTTCACCGGGGAAGACGAACCCCGCGAACGGATCCGCGGCGGCAGGTGCGGCGCCCGCTCCGGCACCCGCGCTATCGGCGGGATCGAATTTCGCGTCGCCGGCCAAGGGCGGCGACTGCTTCTCGCTGCCGATGCGCAACGTGCGGATGACGTAAAAGTGGTTCTCAGATCCCACGAGGGCGGACATGAACTGCCGCACGCTTTCCTCGCTGCCGACGAACGAGACTTCGAGGGGCAGCTCGCGGGCGACCTGGCCTTCGCCCCGCTCCCAGGAGCTGCCGTCTTCTTCGGGCAGCTTCGGCCGGTGAAGGTTCAGGAGCTGGTCGGGACCGGCTTCACCGAGGGCAACCATCAACTCGCGGATCGCTCCGAGCTGGAAGTTGAGGATACCGGTGGCGGACTGGCGGGCGAGCGTGCCGGCGCTGTAGTCCTCGAAGCCGAGGAAGAAGCGGTCGGGCAGAGTCATTCCGGATTCCTCGGCGGCTGCCTGGACTTCCTCATTGGCCGCGATCAGGCGGTTGGTGAATTCCTGGGGCGAGATGTCTTCGAGTTCCGCGGCGCGATAGGGATCGAACGCCTCCTGGAGTTCGGAAACGGCCTCCCGGTAATCACCGAGGAACTTTCGCTTGCTGTCGCGGAGGGATGACTCCGGGTAAAGGGGCGAGCGCTCGTAGCGGGCCACTTCCTCCGAAGTCTCCTGGTAGCTGGTCAGGGCATCGCTGTAACGACCACGACCGGCGAAGCCGATGACGAAGAGCACGATGGCGAGCACCGCCGTGATGCCGATCAGGGACGAGAGAAATGGGTTTTGCTTGATCCAATTCATGGGAAAGAGGTCGAAAAAAACGTGAACGGACTTACTTCACCGGCACCGGACGGGCGAGCGGCAGGACGAGATCGAATGGCAGGGCGAGTTCGTCGGCCTCGGGCGCCACCCGGATGTTCAGGATTTCCTGGTCGGGGAGTTCCACCGGTTTCCCGTCGGGTCCTGGCACCGAGAAGGTGACGAACTGCGGGTCCTCGCGGAGCCGCTGGATGAGTTGGTTGACGACGTTCTGGCGCTGCGGGTTGTCTCTCCAGAAGCCACGGATCCGCACGGCATTGGCGGTGATCTCGGTTGCCGCCTGCTGTTGGCCGCGGCGCGCGCGCGGATCGGGCTCCGCCTCGCGGATGGCGGTGAGAGCGGAAGCACCATAAGGCACGCCCGGGAAATCCTGTCTCACGACCGGCTGCGCCTGGGTCGCCTGGGACTGCTGCGGGGCACCTCTGCCGCGGTCGTTGGCGTTGGGCGCCCCGTCGGTGCGGAAGGTTTGGTTGTAGAGCGGTTCGATATCGTAGAGCCAGACCGCGTCGCTGGCGAAGGCGGCGCGAAGCTCCGCGAGCAGGTCGAACCAGAAGGCCTGGTCCTCGACGGCGGAGGCATAGCCATCGGCGATTTGGGTCAGCTGGCTTTCGGTGCGCAGCAGACGGCTGATCTGCTGCTCCACGGGAGCGAGCGTTTCGCGGGTCTCGGCGCTGCTACGGGCGCGGTCTTCGGCTTTCGCCGCGGCGGCGTGCTGCAGAGCGGCCCAGGTGCCGATTCCGAGCAGAAGGACGGCGGCTGCGCCGATGAGGAACGGCTTGCGGCGGTCCGCGGCGCGGGCTTCCTCGACGACCGAGGGGACGAGATCGATGTTGAGCGTGGACTTGCCGGCGCCACGGAGGCCGAGGCCGATCAACTCGCCCATCAGGTGGGCCTCCCGCTGGACCACCTCGTTGTTCACGCTCTTGCCGAGCGAGACCCGTTGCAACGGATTGAAGAACTCGACCGGCAGGTTGAGCTTCTCCTGGAAGAACTCGAGGGTGTAGGGCAGGTTCGCGCCGCCGCCGGCGAGGTAGACGCGCTTGGGCGCGCTGCCGCCGTGCTGGCTGCGGTAATAGTTGGTGGTGCGGGAAATTTCCGCCGGCAGGCGGGTCAGCGCGTTGCGGATCACCATGGCCAGGCCGGCGACGGCTTCGTCCATCTGCTCGGTGTGGCCGCCGCCGAGGGCGACGAGGCCATTGGAGACCTTCTGGTGTTCGGCGTCCGCGTACGAAATGCCGTATTCCTTGGCGATGGCGGCGGTAACGGCGGAGCCGCCGACGGCGACGCTGCGCGTGAAGAAGCGCTTGCCTTCGATGTAGAGCAGGTTGCTGCTCTTCGCGCCGACGTCGATCACCAGGACCGGCTCCTCGGGGTCGCCGTAGCTGGCGCGGAACGCATTGTAGAGAGCGGTTGGCGAGACATCGACCTCGGCGGTCCCGAGTCCGCTGTCGTTGACCGCGGCGTTGATCTCATCGAGCGAGTCTCCCTTGATGGCGACGATGAGAACCTCCTTCTCGCCGGAGCCTTCGATCATTTCGTAATCCCAGACGACCTCGTCGATGGGAAACGGGACGTGTTGCTGGGCTTCGAACGTGACGAGCTGCTCGATATTGTCTTCCTGCAGCGGAGGCAGTTTGACGAAGCGGGTGAAGACCGATGAACCCGAGATGGCGTAGCGGGCCTTGGTCTTGCCGACTTTCAAGCGCTTGGCCAGGTCGGCGATGGCGACCCGCGCCTGCGAGATGCGGGAAGCTTCGAGAGCGGGATCGGCGAGAACCGATTCGGAATCGTAGGCTTTGAGGATCAGGCCGCCGTTTTTCGAAACTTCGAAAACGGCCATGCCGATCCGTTGGGAGCCGATGTTGAGGGCGACGGTGGTCGAGGTGTCTGCCATTTGATGAGGGGCGATTGGAAGGAAGCGGCGCGCGCGAGCGCACGGAAACGGGGCCGGCGCGTGGGCGGTGCGATAGGGTTCCGGTGGAGGATCAGCGGCGCTCGGTCTCCACTTCCGCGTAACGGTCCCACCACATGTTGCTGAACGGAGTATCCGCCTTGCTGAGGAGCGGCACCGTTTCACTTCTCGAGATGCGATCCGAAGCGGTGTTCCACCAACCGGCTTCGCCTTGGCTCGTCTCCTGTCCCACTTTCTCGCCGTTGACGAGAATCTCGAAGCCAACCATGTGGACGGCACGCTTGCCGGCGCGATCGCTGCCCGTCAGGCGGCGGAGCGAGCCGGGCGAGAGGTAGACCGAGGTGTAGACGTCCTCGTTGAGCGGCACGTTCACGTGGTTCACATCCTTGGTGAGAAGGAGGTAGCGGCCGCTCCGCTCGGGGTCCTGCACGGCGACGTACCATTTGACGAGAACCCGCTCGGCGATTCCGGATTTCGGCTCCGGACGCATCGCCAGGTTGAACTTCGCCTCCACCTCGAGCCAGTTCTTGGGTTTGAAGGACTTGTTCTTGGTTCCACCGAACTCGGGCGAAGGAAGATCGTCGAAACTGGGTTTCTCGGTGGTGGCCTTGGCCGCTTGGGCTACGGCCGTGACGGGAAGGAAGGCGGTGAGGCAGCCGGCGAGGGCCGCAAGCAGAATTCTACGGGACGAAGCGTGCATGCGTTACAGGTTTCTCAAAACGCTAAAAACGAGCCCACACCTTGACCAGAGAAAAGGTCGGCCCATTCGCAAAATTTCCCACGACGTAAATACATCGGCATCCACGCTGCGCCGCAAGCGGTTGACGCGCCTCGGATTGCCGGCGCACCGTGCGCCATGCGCGCCGCCGAAATTCTGTTGGAAAGCCGCCGTCCCCATGTCGTCGGCAGCTTCGGAAACCCAGCAGCCTTGGGGGATTCCAGCCAAGAGACGGTGCGCGCGGCCTGCGATCTGGCGGAAATCCGCCTCGATCTTCTGGCCGCCGCCGGAGTGGAACCCGAACCGTCCCTGTGGCGGCATCTGACGGGCATCCCGCTGCTCTTCACCGCGCGCCGCATTGAGGAAGGCGGAGCGCTCGCGCTGGATGCGGCCCACCGCGCCGATCTGCTGCGGGGCACGCTCGGCGAGGCGGCATTCCTCGACGTCGAAGCCGCCTGCATCGGGGAGATGCGCGAGCTGCTCGACGAGGCGGTGGCGCTGGGCATCCGCTGGATCGCGTCGTTCCACGACTTCGAGGAGCTGCCGGATGATGACGTGTTGCTGGATGCCGCGGAGCGCGCGCGGACGGCCGGCGCGGCCGTCTTCAAGCTGGCGGCGAAAGTTTCCACACCCGCCGAGCTGGCGCGGCTCGTCGAGTTCCAGCTCGCCGACCACGGCCTGCCGGTGGCGACGATGGGCATGGGCGCGCTCGCCCCGGCCTCGCGGATGCTCTGCGCGCAGGCCGGCAGCGTGTTGAACTACGGCTACCTCGGCGAGGTGCCCACGGCGCCCGGCCAGTGGGAGGCCGGCCTGCTCCGGCGGGTGATCCGCGGGCTGGAGCCGATCAGCCGATGACCTCCACCGGGGCGTCCGGCAGCGCCTTGAGAAAGGCGTTGCCGTAGCGCTTCGTCAGGATCCGGTTGTCGAGGATGCACACCAGCCCCTCGTCGCGGGCGGTGCGGATCAGCCGGCCGACGCCTTGGCGCAGCTTGAGGATCGCCTCGGGCACCGAGTATTCCATGAATGGATTGCCGCCGGCGGCTTCGATCGCCTCGAGGCGGGAAGCGGTGAGCGGATGGTCCGGCACGGCGAACGGCAGCCGGGTGACGACCACGTTCGAGAGCGCTTCCCCCGGCACGTCCACCCCGGTCCAGAAGCTGTCGGTGCCGAAAAGGACGCTGTGCGTGTCTTTCCGGAACTCCTCGATCATGCGGTGGCGCGGCAGGCCTTCGCCTTGTTGGAACAGCCGCCAGCCCTTGCCGCGGAAGAACTTTTCCAGCCGCTGCGCCGCGTCGCGCATCGTCCGGTAGCTGGTGAACAGCACGAAGGCCCGCCCTTCGCTCGCCGTCACCGCGTCGCGGATGCCGTCCGCGAGTTTCTCGTCGTACTGCGGCGTGCCGGGGTCCGGGATCGACTTGTAGATTTTCACCCGCATCTGGCTGCGGTAGTCGAACGGGCTGCCGATCGCGAGGGCGCGCGCGCACTCCGCCCCGACGCGGCCGCGGAAGTAGTTCAGCTTCGGATCGCCCACGCCGAGCGTCGCGCTCGTCAGCACCAAGCTCTTTTTCCCGTTGAAAAGCAGCGGGCGCAAGCGCTCGGCGACGTTCACCGGCGCGGCGTGCATGCTGTACTGCGTCTCGTCACGACCGGCGCGCTCGATCCAGTAGACGCTGTCCTCCTCGCGCTGGTCGAGGAACACGGCCGCCGCGCCGTGGGCCTCGCGCAGTTTCCGCGAAGCATCCTGCAGCTCGGCGCGGGTCGATTCCGATTCGGTGTCTTCCGCGAGCGCGTCGATTTCCTGCCAGAGGTTCCGCAGCGGCTCGGCCAGCGTGTTCGGCACCAGCTCCGGCTGGCGGACGCGGAACTCCTTCGAGAAATTCCCGAAGGTCGCCGCATTCCCGAGCTGGTGGAAAAACCGGTCCGCGGCGATCAGCGCCTCCTCGACCGCCAGCATCGGCCCGGCTTTGCGGAACGACTTGAGCAGGCCCTTGCGCGTCCGCGGGTGGTAAAGCCGCTGGAGGTCGAACCGCAGGCCCGCCTGCGAAAGCCGCAGCCCGAGCTGGACGGCGGCCACCTGTTCGATCGTGTGGGCCTCGTCGAGCACCGCGAAATCGTTCGGGAAAAGGAAACCCTGCGCCTTTTCCGACGGTTCCGCGTCCAGTTCCTCGCCGGTGTTGAGCAGCGCGAAGAAGAGCGTGTGATTCACCACCACCAGCTTCGCCTCGCCGGCGGCCTTGCGCGCTTCCTGGAAAAAGCAGTTCCCGCGCGGTCCGCAATGGCGGGCGGTGCAGAGGTGCGCCTCGCTGCAAACTTGCAGCCAGACCTTCATCGACGGCTGGAAATCCAGGTCGCTCAGCGTGCCGTCGCGCGTGCCTTCGGCCCATTTGCGGATCGCTTCGAGCTCGTCGTTCTCCGAGCCGGTGAACAGGTCGCCGGATTGCTCCCAGGCGCGCCGCAGCCGCAGCGGGCAAAGGTAGTTTTGCCGGCCCTTGAGCAGGACCGCCGGCAGTTCCTCGCCGAGCACCTTGCGCACGATCGGGATGTCCTTCCGCACGAGCTGCTCCTGCAGGTTGATCGTGTGGGTGGAAATGACGCCCTTGCGCCCGGTCTCGAGGGCAAACCGCGCCGCCGGCACCAGATACGCCAGCGATTTTCCCACGCCCGTGCCGGCCTCGGCGACCAGCGGCTCGGCGCGCACCAGCGCCTCGGCCACGGCCACGGCCAGTTCCTGCTGCTGCGGCCGGTATTCGAAGTCCCGGGACTTCGCGAGCAGGCCCTTGGTCGAAAAAACATCGCGCACCGCCTCGCCCAGGCCGGGCACGGGTTGGCCTTCGGTGATCGCGATCATCCGCGGCCATCGCATCCGCCATTCGCGCCGCTGCCAAGGCGCAAGTTCGGAGCCGACAACGCGCTCGACACCCCTCCCCCCGCGCGGGCATCGTGCCGCGTCCGCCGCCCATGAGCCGCTCCGCCTTGCAGCGCATCGTTCCGCCCGTCGCCCTCGCGATCCTTGGCGCGGCGCTGTGCCTGTGGCTGGTGCCCGCGGAAATCCGCGCGGTCCGCGATCACCTCGTCGGGTTTCCGGATGCCGACGCCGCGGCCCACCAGCTGCGTCCGATCGTGGTGGCCGCGCTCGCGTTTCTGCCCGCGCTCGCGGCGCTCTTCTATGCGTTCGGCGGAACGCTGGACCGCTACCTCGCGCGCCATTTCCTCGGCATCTTCGGCGTCTGCCTGCTCGCGCTGTTCATGGTCTGGCTGCTGATCGACTTCGAGGACAACCTCAGCGACCTGCGCGAGAGCGCCTCCCCGCTGCGCACCGCGGCCGTTTTCTACGGCACCCGCGCCCCGGGCATCGCGCTCCAGCTCCTGCCCTACGTCCTGCTCCTCTCGCTGCTCTACTCGCTCGGGAAACTCTCCACCCACCGCGAGATCGTCGCGATGATCCAGACCGGCCGCGGCTTGCTGCGGGTGACCACCCCGCTGATCGCGGCCGGCGTTTTCATCAGCCTGCTCTGCCTGGGCCTGAACTACCACTGGGCGCCCGTGGCGGAAGGTCAGAAGGATGCCATCCTCGATGCCGCCCGCGGCAAGCTCGTCACCGAAGCCACCGACGTCCTCTACCGCGACGCCAGCCGGCAGCGGCTGTGGATGGTCGGCGCCTTTCCCAAGGATTTCGAAAAAGGCGAGCCGCTCCAGCGGGTGGAGGTCACCACCACTCATCCCGACGGCACGCTGCGGTCCCGGATGAATGCCCGACAGGCTTCGTGGGACCGACCCTCGCGATCGTGGACTTTCGGTGACGCGGAAATCGCGCGCTTCGAGCCCGGCCGGCCGCCGCTCTACGAGGTGCCGGCCGAGCCGATCACGCGCAAGTGGAACGAGACGCCCTCCCAGATCATCAAACCGGGACTGGCGGCCGATGCCCTCGGGATCCCCGAACTCAACAGCTGGCTTCAGCAAAACGAGGAAACCCACAACGCGGACCCGTCGCCGTACCTGACGCAGTGGCATTACCGCTGGGCGCTGCCCTTCACCTGCCTCGTCACGGTGATGCTCGCCGCGCCGCTTTCCATCCACTTCTCCCGCCGCGGCCCCGGCGGCGGCGTGGTCCTCGCGGTCGCTCTTTCCGCCCTGATGATGCTCGTTTCCAGCATCACCCTGAGCTTTGGAGAAGCCGGGCTCGTCCCGCCCGCGCTCGCCGCCTGGCTGCCGAACATTGCCTTCACCCTGCTCGGGCTTTACCTGTTCCACCGCCGCATCGCCGGCCGACCGATCTACCAATCGATCCGCCGGCTGTTTCCGGTGGAAGATTGAACCATTCCCACGCCCATGGCCCTCGCCGAATCCTGGCACCTCCGTTCACGCGGCCGCGAATGCGCCGCCACCCAGCGACCCTTCACCGATGGCGAAACCATCGTCACCGCGCTGTTTCCCGATCCGGAATCGAGCGGCTACCTGCGCCGCGATTTCTCCGTCGAAGGCTGGGAAAACCGGCCCGCCGACGCCGATCAGCCGTTTTCTTTCTGGCGCGGCCGCTTCACCGCGCACGTCGCCGAGGAGAAACCGGAGGTCGTCGGCAAGGACAACGCCGAGGCCATCTTCGGCCGCCTGATCGAGGAGGACGAGGACCACACGGAAAACACCCGCTACATCCTCGCGGTGATGCTCGAGCGCCAGAAGCTCCTGCGCGAGACCGACAACCAGCGCACGCCGAACGGCATCCTCCGCGTCTACGAGCACCGCAAGACCGGCGAGGTGTTCATCGTCCGCGATCCGGACATTCCCCTCTCGGAAATCGAAAAGGTGCAGGAGGAAGTCATCGTCCTCCTCGAAAACGGCGGCCGCCTGCCGGAACCGGAACCCGAAACACCAGCCGAACAAGCGGAACCCGCTGACGAGCAAGTGCCCGCAGAGGAAACGCCCGCCGCCGACGAGCCGCCGCCAGCGGAGGACGCATCCGAAGAAGATCCCCAGGCCTCCTGAAGCGCCCGCCGCGCCTGGAGCGCGGGACTCCAGTCCCGCCAGTCATCGCTCACGATGGGCGGGCGGAAGTGGACTTCCGCGCTCCGGGCAGGCCGTAGACGCGCACTGCGTTTTCGGCGAGGATGGCGGCGGCCTCGTTCTCGCTGAGTTCTTCGGCGAGGTGGCGGACGGTTTTCGCCCAGTCGGCCATGGCGTCGAGGCGGAGCAGGCACACCGGCCAGTCGGTGCCGAACATCACGCGGTCGCTGCCGAAAATTTCCAGCGTCTCGTGGAAGTAGGCGCGGATCGTCTGCGGATCGATGTCGCGCGATTCGAATTCGGTGACGAGGCCGGAGAATTTCACGCCGACGAGGTGGTCGCGCTTCGCCAGCTCGCGCATGCCTTTCCGCCAAGCCTCTTCGACGCAGCCGTTGCGCGCTTCGGGTTTGGCGATGTGGTCGAGGATCATCGGCAACTCGAGGTGCCGGTCCACCATCGCGAGCGCCGCGGGGATCTGGCGCTGGAAAATGAGCAGGTCGTAGCGCAGGTCCCGGTTCGCCAGCGCTGCGAGACCGCGGTTGAAGTCGTCGCCCTCGAAGAATCCATCCGGCTCGTCCTGGAGCACATGCCGCACGCCGCGCAGCGCGGTCCGCGAGGCGTAGCGGTCGAGAACCTCGGGCAAATCCGGCGCGGCGAGCGGCACCCAGCCGACCACGCCGCGGATCAGCGGGTCGCGCTCCGCCAGCTCGAGGAGAAAGTCGGTTTCCTCCAGGATCTGGCGGGCTTGGACGACGATCGTCCCGTCGATCCCGGCCTCGGCTGCCGCGGCGCGGAGCTCCGGCAGAAGCTGGTCCTGCGCGAGCGGCGAGCCCGGCGGAATCCACGGGTATTCCTCCGCCGAATAGCGCCAGAGGTGGTGGTGCGAATCGATCATCGGCGGAAAACGTCAGCCGACGAACAAGGGCTTCATGTGCCGCTCGAGGAGGTTCGCGGTCACGCAGCGGCCGACGGTTTCGCGGTTTGCCTTGAGCGCGTCGAGATAGGTGTCGCCCAGCTGCGCGGCGATCTTGAAGCCGACGTGCAGGAGCTGGCGGACGTTCGGGTTGTAATCCGGATTTCCCGGCTCGTGACGAACCGCGGCGGCGAAACGCTCGCCATCCCAGCCGGCGACTTCCTCGGCGGACGGAAGCTGGGAGAAATCGATGTCGATCACCGTGGCGTACGGCTCGCAGAGCGCCTCCTTCTTCTCGAGGGCGCCGGCGTAGATGCGCTTCGCCAGCTCGAGCGCCTCGCCGCCGGACTCCGCAAGGCCGATGACTTCCTCGAGCCAGTTCGTGCCGGCCGTCTTGATGTGCAGGCCGGCGCCGGTGCGGGCGAGCGCGCGGCGGATCGCCGGATAGCTCGAGAATTTGTCGGACCCCGAATGGACGGAGAGTTTCAGGCCTTCAGGAAGTCCGTAGGCCTTCACCGCGTGCGCGATCACCGCGAGGTCGTCGTTGAACTCCTTCTCGAACTGCGCGAGATCGCCGACGTAATCGACGCCCTTGTTGAAGCGACCGGTGAACTTCGGCGCGATCGTCTGCACCGGAATGCCTTGGTCCGCGATGGCCGCCAGGATGACCAGCAGCTCGACCGGCGTCTGCGGCGAATCGGTCTCGTCCATCGAGATTTCCGTGACGAAATCCGGGCCCTTTTTCGCGAGGATGTGCGCGTGGATCGCCTTCGCTTCCTGGGTCGCGCGGAGAAACTGGTTCGCGATGCGCTCCACGTCCTTGCGCGTGATTTCCAGCGCGCCATCGATGCCCTCGATGGTGACCGAGCCGATCAGCTCCGGGTGGCGGTCGATGAAGGCCGCGACTTCCTCCGGAGCGGCGGCCCGGCCGATGTCTTCGGCCACGTCGATCGTGAAGAAATCGCAGTACGGAATGAAGCGGTCGACCGTCGCGAGCGTGATGTGGTCGGCATCGAGCAGATATTCGCCGGTCCAGCCGAGTTCGCGCACCGCGGCGTCGGCGGCCTCGCGGGTGCTGCGGGGCTCGGAGCCGATGATGTTGTGCTCGCGGTTCGACTTGTTCCACACGGGCGTGATCTCGGCGCCGAGTCCGCGCGCCGCGATGAAGGCCTGGAGCTGGGCGACGGCGCCGTGCGCGAAACGATCGCCGACGCCGAAGGTGAATTTGGGGCAGGTTTTCATGAAGGTTCGGTCAGGAGAAAAGCTCGCGCAGGCTGGCCAGCGTTTGCCGCGCCGCGGCATCGGCGTCGGGCAGCGGGAAGACTTCCGCGGATAGGAACTTGTCGTAGCCGAGCTCGCGCAGCGCCGCGGCAAGCGGGCGCGCGTCGGTGTGGCCGAAGCCCATCGCGTGGCGGTTCGAGTCCGCCCAGTGGACGTGGCCGACCCGTGGCCCCGCCTCGCGCAGCGCGCCCGCGGGATCGGCCTCCTCGATCGCCATGTGGAAGAGGTCGGCGAGCAGGACGACGTTCGGCAGGTCTCGGTCTGTTAGAAATTCCGCCGCCGGGACGAGTCGGTTGAAGAGGTTCGTCTCGTAGCGATTCAGCGGCTCGTAGATGAATGGCACACCATGTTCGGCCGCGCGGCCACTGATCGTCCGCAGGGCCTCGGCCAGCCAGTCGAGCGCCTGCTCGCGGGTGACACTCCCGGCGTGACGGCCCTGCATCGAGCCGAGAATGGCCGGCGCGCCGAGCGTCCCGCCGAAAGCGACCATGCCGAGAATGAACTCGAGAGCGGCCGCGCGTTTTTCCGGATCCGGATCGGTCAGCGAGAGCCCGCGTTTCACCATCCCGGCGCCGGTGCCGACCGCGGCGATGGCAAGCCCGTGGCGATCTTGGAGCGACCGAATTTCCTCCACGTCGACCGCGTCCGGTCCCGTCAGGAAAAGCTCGACGGCATCGAAACCAACCTCCGCCGCCTTGCGGAAGCCGGTCTCCAGATTGTCGTGGAAAACGAAAGGCCCGGCGGCTGCCTCGGGGACCCGGCAGAGTGTGATCGCGGTGCGCATCATACGGATTCGAGGATGACGTTGCCGTAGGCGGTGGCGTCGCCGGTGCGGATCAAGCCGATGGCGTTCGGCACCAGCGCCTTGAAATCGAGATGCGGCAGCCGCTCGACCGCCGCGTCGGGAAATCCGGCGAAGGCCTTGTCGAAGCTCGTCATGGTTTCCGGAGGATTGGTCGCGAGAAACTCCTCCGCCTGCCAGATCCGGCCGACCTTGAAATTCGGCCGCAGCGCTTCGAGCACGTCGAGCACCGTGGGCAGGCCTTTCACGAGGGAAATGTCCACCGTCTCGAGCTGCGGCCAGAAGGGAAACGCCCAGTCGGCGATGACGAGCGTGTTGGTGTGGCGGATGCGCGCGACGAGGTCGAGCAGGCAGGGATTGAGGATGCCGGTCTGGATCATGGATCGGATGGGTCAGGCGACGTCGATGAGCGCCTTGATGGCGCCGGTGGCGGGATCGGTGAAGCGCTCGAACTGCGCGGGCACCTCGTCGAACCCGATGCGGTGGGTGATCCACTTGTCGGTGTCGATGCGACCGTCGCGGATCAGGCCGATGATTTTCCCGAAATCCTCGGGCAGGGCGTTG
Source organism: uncultured Verrucomicrobiales bacterium (assembly GCA_965651855.1). Taxonomy (GTDB): domain Bacteria; phylum Verrucomicrobiota; class Verrucomicrobiia; order Verrucomicrobiales; family Akkermansiaceae; genus Luteolibacter. Next base: position 14,976 of record CBFGTW010000011.1, on the reverse strand, counting down.
CGCGAGGCCAGCAGCGTGAGCTCGCGTCGGTGGAAAACCGGCGCGTGCGGGAACTGGACCTCCGAGGTGGTGATGCCGACGTAAACGACGCGGCCGGTGAAGGCGGCGAGTTCGAAGCAGGTGGACATGGACTTCGGGCTGCCGGTGGCATCGATGATCACGTCCGCCAATTTTCCGTCCGTCTTTCCGTCGAGCGCGCCGGCTTGCGTGCCGTCGGCGAGGATGCCGTCGATGCCGAGCTTTTCGCGGCAGAACTCGAGCCGCCCCGGCACCATGTCCATCACCAGCACGCGGACGCCATCCATCAGCCGGAGAAATTCCAGGCAGGCCAGGCCGATCGGGCCGGCGCCGATGACGAGCACCGTCTCGCCCGGCTGGGGATTGCCGCGTTGCACGGCGTGGTAGCCGATCGCCAAGGTCTCGACGAGCGCGAGCTGGTCGAAGCTAAGGTCGTTGCCGGGGTGGAGTTTCCGCGCCGGAACGAGGAACGCGCCGCGGCGCAGGCCGCCGTTGTTGTGCACGCCGATCACCTGCACGCCCGGGCAGCAATTCGACGCGCCTTTGCGCGAGACCGGGCTGTCGGGATCGTTCACATACGGCTCGAGCGAGCAGCGATCGCCGGGCTTCACGTGGACCACGCCATCGCCGACCGCCAGAACTTCCAGGCCGAGTTCGTGGCCGGGCGTGCGCGGGTAGGCGAAGAACGGAAATTTCCCGAGGTAGCAGGCGAGGTCCGTCCCGCAGATCCCCATCCGGCGGGTGCGGACGAGGGCCAGGCCCGGTCCCGGCGCGGGCTCGTCCGGGAGATCGATGACGTTGATGGTCTTCGGCGCGGTGAATTCGATGGCGGCGGGCATGGGGAAAGCGGTCTCAGTTGTTTTCCGGCAGTCCCTCGGTGTGGCCGAGATCTTTCACCGGTTCGAAGATGGCCAGCACCTCGGCGAGCAGGGATTCGTCGAGCGGCTGCGCGAGCCAATCCGCCCACTTGCGGATGTTCTCCGGATTCGCGGAGCCGGCCACACAGGTGGCGATGTCCGGATGGGCGCAGGCGAACTGCAGGGCGAGCTGCGCGATGTCCACGCCGCGGTCGGCGCAGTGCTTCGCCGCCACGCGTGCGGCCTGTTTCACCGCCTCGGGTTCCTTGAGCCACGCGGGGATTTCCGCGTTCGTCAGCAGCCGCGCGGAGAACGGACCGGCGCCGATCACGCCGATCTCCTTCGCCTTCAAGCGCGGCAGGAGATCGGTGGCGAGCGTCGTGTTCTGGAGCGTGTAGCGATTGTAGGCGAGGATGCAGTCGATGTGGTCCTCCACGTGGTTGAGCACCGTGTGGAACGTCTTGAGCGGATAGCACGAGAAGCCGATGGCGCGGACCTTTCCCGCCTCCTTCACCTTCAACAGGGCCGGAAGCGTTTCCTCCCAGATCTGCGGCAGCGGGACGAACTCGACGTCGTGGAGCAGCAGCACGTCGAGGTGGTCGGTCTTGAGCCGCTGGAGCGAAACGTGGACGGATTCCTCGACGCGCTTCGCGGAAAAATCGAAGTGCCGGTCCGAGTAGCGGCCGAGCTTCGTGCCGAGCAGATACGAATCGCGGGGAACATCCCGCAGCCCCATCCCGAGCAGGATTTCCGACATCCCCCGGCCGTAGAACGGCGAGGTGTCGATGAAGTTCATGCCGAGATCAAGGGCCGTCCGCGTGGAGCGCATCGCCTCGTCCAGCGTGATCTCGCGGAACTCCGCCCCGAGGGAAGAGGCGCCGAAGGAGAGGATGGGCAAATCGATGCCGGTGCGGCCAAGAGGTCGTGTTTCCATGCGTACGGTCGGACGATTCGTATGCGGCAGAAAAACCGGGGTGAGCGCAATCCCCTTATCGCGGGAGTACCGCCAGCCGCATCTCGGGACCCGCGGCGAAACGACGTTGCTCTTCGCCAGGTCCGGCCGAAAATGCCGGGTGATGAAACCCGCTTCCCTCCTTTCCCCGCTGCTGGCGCCCGTCTTGTCCGTGGCCGCCGGAATCACCCTTTCAACGGCCCAGGAACCGGACGCCGAGGGCTGGATCTCCCTGTTCAACGGCGAGAACCTCGACGGCTGGAAACTCAAGCAGGACGACGAGGCCCACCGGCCGACGTGGCAGGTGGTTTCGTCGGTGAAGCTCGATCCGGAAGACCCGGCGAAGCTCGTCGGTGAAGGCGACGGCGGGGAAAACGGCGTGCTGTTCCGCCAGCCGATCGAGCACGGCTCGGACATTTTCACCGAGCGGACCTTCGGCGACGGCGAGCTGAAGCTGGAGTTCATGGTACCGAAGGGCAGCAACTCCGGCATCTACCTGATGGGCCAATACGAGGTGCAGGTGCTGGACTCCCACGGCAAGCCCGACGACCAGCTCGGCCAAGGCGACGTCGGCGCGATCTACAGCGCCTCCGCGCCTTCGAAAAACGCCGCGAAAGCTCCCGGCGAATGGCAGACGTTCCATACCGTCTTCGAGGCGCCGGAGTTCGACGCCGAGGGCAACAAGACGCGCAACGCCATCTTCCGGAGCGTCGTCCTCAACGGCACCGAGATCCAGAAGGACATCGAGGTTTCCGCCCCCACCGGCGGCCAGCTCGACGGCGGTGAAAAACCCGAAGGCCCGCTCATGATCCAGGGCGACCACGGCATCGTCGCGCTCCGGAACATCCGCTTCAATCCGGCGGAGGAGTGAGGGAACTCCCATCCGCTTGAGGTGAAGGCCCCGGAGTTCTATCACATCAGGATGAGCCCTCGCATCCGATCGTCTTTCACCGCGTTGGCGGTTTCAGCGGCAAGCTTGATCGGGGGTTCCGCCTTGGCGGACGACGAGCTTGATCGGGTCGAGTTCGCGGCGGACGTGTCGGCGTTCCATGCGTTGAGGCAAAACGTGAAACTTCCCCCAGACCTGCGGGAGAACGGTTGGGAGCCGGCGGAGGACGAGTTCGACCTCAAGGCCTATTTCGCAATCTTCGACCGGCTGCAAATGGAGCCGGGCCACGAGCTGGACTGGATTTACGCGTGGGAGGAACTGACCGGTCGGCCGGTCCTCTACGCCCGAAAGCAGGACGGGAAGAGATTCCGGAACGAGGCGGAATGGCTCGATTTCGTCCGCGAAGACGTAAATCTCGACGAAGTCGATGCGGCGCATGCCGAGTATTTCGCCAAGTTGAGCGCGATCTCGGAGGACGATCCATTGCTGTTGCCGCCGGGGATGGCTCCCGGCCCGGAGTCCAATAGGAGCATCGAGGAGCACCGCAAGCAGCGGGAGGCGGCCGAGAAGGAACTCGAGGCGCGCTTGGCGCGCTTCCCCCGCTGGCAACATTGGAAATGGTGGCGCGAGCAGGTGCGGACCGACGGAAGTTCGCAGGCATGGCTCGAGTTGGCGGCCCTCTACCTGCTCGCGGACCAGTTCGCCCTCTTCTGGCACGCCAATACGGATGACCATCAGATCATCGCGGACGAACCGGCTCTCGAACGGCTGGTCGAACAGCCGGTGCGCGACGGCTCGGAGGGACCGGAATTCCTGCCGCCTGATGTCGCAGCCAAGGCACTCCGCCTCGACCCGACGCCCAAGGTCCGCATTCTGGGACGGAGCGTGGAAGTGAGCCTTCTGACCTTCACCAAGTGGGGCGGATTCGAGCGGAAGAAGCTCACGATTTCCCGGAATCCTCCTCACAAACTCGAGGCGGAGACGACCGAGACGGAAGTGGCCTGGGACTGCGGCGTGGTCTTTTGAAGGCGGTGCGTATCGTCGCGCTCCGGAACGTCCGCTTCAAGCCGGCAGCGACGTTCGGGGAGGTTGGACAGCGCCGCGCGATTTGGCTAGGTTGCGTCCATGAACGTCTCTTTACCGCCGGAGCTGGAGCATGCCATCCAGGTTAAAGTGGCTTCCGGCCTCTATTGCGATGCCGGCGAGGTGATCCGCGAGGCGCTGCGCCAAGCGTTTGCACGCGAAGAGGAAAACCAATGGATCTCGCGGGAAGCCGCCATCGGCTGGGCACAGCTGGAGGCGGGTCAGGTGGTGGAAGTGGATTCCGAAGAGCAGTTCATGGCTCTGGTGCGCGGCGACTCATGAAGCTTGCCCTGACGGAAGCAGCTCTCGAGGACCTCCGCTCGATCCGCCGCTACACACTGGAGACTTGGGGAGCGGAGCAGGAAGAGCGGTATCTCAAGCAGATCTGGCAGCGGATTGAATCTCTCCGCCGAGACCCGTCACGCCACCGTCTGCGCGAGTCGCTCTTTCCCGGCTGCCGCATCGCAGCTGAGGGCAAGCATGTGATCCTTTTCCGTGCGAGCCCTGAATCCATTGAGATTGTTCGGGTGCTTCACGCAGCGATGGATTTCAAACGCCATCTTCCATCAGAGGAAAGAGGCCTTGAGCAGCCGGGCGAGAGTTGAGCAGCAGCTGTAGGAAGCCACCCTCAACTCTCCTACGGATCTGAGCCTCAGCGCCCCGCGGCTTTCTTCAGCTCCTCGACGGTCCACGGCGAATACTTCCGCTTCTCGAGCTCGGGGCGGAGCGCCTTGACCTGCTCGGCGGGGAACGGCTTTTCGTTCTTCAGGCCGCCGAAGGCGTAGCGGACGTAGCTGGCGACGGCGGCGATTTCCTCGTCGGTCGCGTGGCTGTGGCCGGGCATGGCGCTGTTGTATTCCTCGCCGTTGACGGTGATCGGGCCGTAGACGCCGCCGAGCATGATGCGCAGCAGGGTGCGCGGATCCCCCTTCACCCACTCGGAATCGACCAGCGGCGGGAAGGTGTTTTCCATGCCTTTGCCGTCGGCCTGGTGGCACTCGATGCAGACCTTCATGTAGAGGTTCCGGCCCTCGACGAGGTGCTCGGGCAGCGGTTCCTCGCGCGGAACGTCCTGCCCGCCTTTTTCGAGCGCGGCTTGGATCGGGCCTTTGAGCGCTTCCGGCGCGCTGCCCAGCAGGGCGGCGAGGGCGGGGCGGTTCGGACCCGCGGCGATGCGGGCAGCGATTTCCGCGAGTTCGCGGCCGTACCAAGTTTCCGGCAGGGCGGTCTGGAGTTTGGCAAAGGCCGCGCCGAGCAGGGTCATGCCTTGGCGGCGCATCGCGAGTTGGGCGGCTTCGCGCTGCGTGTCATCGAGATCCGCGGTGGAAACGAGATCCCACAGCGCGGCGGCGACCACATCGTTCGGGGCGCTTTCCGCGGCAACCGTCAACACGAACAGCCGTTCGCGGTCGTTCGCCGTGTCCTTCAGCAAGGCCGGCAAGGCGGCGACCACCGCCGGATCCGAGCCGCCGAGGGCGAGCATCGCGTGACGGCGGACGAGCGGGTCCTTCGAGGAGAGCGCGGAGGCGAGCACGCTGTTCGCCTGCGTGCCGGGGCCGGCGCCAATGCCTTCAAGCGCCCAGATCGCGTGGATGGCCGTGAGCGGCTTCGTCAGGCCCTCGGGCGCGGCGTTTTCGGCGATCACGAGGCGCAGCGGCGCGACGATGTCGTCCTTCCCGCGCTCGACGAGCAGGCGCTGGGCGTGCAGGCGGATGTGCTGCGAGGGCGAGCGCAGGCCTTCCATCAGCGTCGCGGGTTTGGCGGGATCAAGCGCGGGAACTTTCCGCATCGGCTTGTCGGCGGAGACGATCCGCCAGATGCGGCCGTGTTCGCGGTCGCGCAAGGGCGTGACGTAGGCGTTGCCCTTGCCCGGATCGCGGCTGCCGGTGTGATACGGGCTGTGCGGATAGTCGTAGCCACGCGCCGGATTCCAGAAGCGGAAGACGACGTTGTGCTGGATGATCGGGTTGTACCAGTCGGCGATCCAAACCGCGCCGTCCGGACCCGGACGGGCGACGACCGGGGCGGACCAGGCGTCGGCGCTGGCGAAGACATTGTTGCCGCGGAAACGCGTCTGCATCAGCGAACCGCGCGGTTCCACCACGCCGATCGCCGTTAGGTGGCCGGTCGGCTCCGAGATGAACGCGTGGTTCGGCGCGAAAACGTCCGACATCACGTTGTCCGTGTAGAACGAATGGCCGGCCGCCGCGGTGAAGCGGTCGATCTGGTCGACCTGGGTGATGTCCTTGGTGTTCGGGTAGATCAGCGTTTCCTGGTCGAGCCGCGGCGTCTGCGGCTGCTCGATGCCGCTGCCTTCATAGGCCGGGCCCGGGATGGAAAGGATCCACGAGGGGTTGTTGTTCGCCGTCGAGCCGATCACGTCGCCTTCTTCCGTGAAGCCGAGACCCCAGGTGTTGTTGGTCGTCCGCTGGAGGTGCTGGAGTTCCGAAAGGTCCGGGCGGAAGCGGAAAACCGAGGCGCCGAACTCGTGCTTCTTGCCGCCGACGTTCATGTCGACGCCGCTGTAGCCGACGGTGGCGTAGATCCAGTTGTCGAGGCCGTAGAGGAACTGCGAGGTCGAGGCGTGCGTGTCCCAGATCTTCAGGCCGCTGGCGAGGACCTTGCGGGTGTCCGCCTTGCCGTCGTTGTTGTCGTCGCGCAGGAAAACGATGTCCGGTCCGTCGGTGGCGACCACGCCGCCTTCGACGAATGCGAGCGTCGTGCCGTGGCGGAGCTTGTCGGCGAAGACGGTGGCCTTGTCGGCTTTGCCGTCGCCGTCGGTGTCCTCGAGGATCTTGATGCGGTCCCCGCCTTCGCCTTCCTTTTCCGGCACGTCATTCGGGTAGCCGAAGCTCTCGATCACCCACGCGCGGCCGCGCTCGTCCCAATCCACCCAGATCGGGTTGATGACCATCGGCTCTTTCGCGAAAAGCTCGAGCCGCGTGCCGGCCGGCACCTGGGTGTGGCGCGCGCTGTCCTCGGCGGAGAGCGGCTTTTGGAGCGGCATCATCGGGATGTCCGGATGCGCCCGGTCGCGGACCCGCGGCTCCTCGACCACCAGCGCGGGGAGCGCCTGCGAGGAAAAGGTTTTCGCCCGCTCGTCGCCGACGGACCAGAGGATGCCGCGGCGCACGAGTTCCTGATAGGCCGGCTCGTTCCAGACGCGCAGGTCGTGGCCGCTCGCGGTGTAGAACACGCGCCCTTCCCCTTCCTCGCGCGTCCAGGTCCAGGGTTCCTCCTCGGTTTCCCCCTCGTTCATCGGCTCGCGGATCTGCAGAACGTCGCGATCGTCGGTTAGATCACGGTGTTCGTAGGTCTCGTCCCACGCCTCGAGCTTCGGCAGCTCGCGGGTGATCGGGTGGTCGTCCTTGACGTTCTTCGGGGAAAACTCCGCGCCCTCGTGCTTGTCGAAGCGCCCGCCCACCAGATCGAACCACTCCTTGGAGGGATGGAAATTCCCGCACGCGCTGTGCAGGGCCACCAGCGCGCCGCCGTCGCGCACCCACGGCAGGATCGCCTCGGGCACCTGGTCGCCCTCGTGGTTCGCGTAAACGAGCAGCGCGTCGTATTTCTCGAGGTTCTCGCGCGTGATGTCGCCGAGGTCCTCGGTGAACGTCAGGTTGAATCCCTGCGGCCCGAGCGCCTGCTTGAGCACGCGGTAGCGCTCGATGGGATTGTGGCCGCGGTCATCGCCCAGGAACAGCACGTCGATGCGTTCCGGAGCGGCCTGGCCGAGCGCGGATGCAGCGCCGAGCGCGGTCGAAAACAGCGTGAAAAGGATTCGTCGGGTCATTGTCGGGTTTCTGAGGTCGCCGGGGCCGGCAGGAACGGCACTACGGCGGATTGCGGGTCTCTATTACCCGTCGGGGTGGTTTTTCAACCCCGCGGGCGGGGAAACGACCGCGAATTTACTGGGGGCTTGTCAAGAACGGCGAGCTGTCCACGTTTTCCAGCCAATGCAACGCCACCTGATCGCCACCGTCCTGCTCCTCGCGCCGCTCGCCCACGGCCAGCGCGGCGACCGCGAGGGGCACTCGAACATGGAGCCGGTCGTGCCCGCGGACAAGGTGCCGCCCGCACCGGTGCTGGACGTGGCGCAGGCCCTGAAGTCCTTCGAGGTCGCTCCGGGATTCGTCATCGAGCCCTACGCCGCCGAGCCGCTGGTCGACAAGCCCGTGGCGCTCGATTACGACCCCGCCGGCCGTCTCTGGGTCTGCGAAATGGTCGGCTACATGCCCGATCTGGACGGCAAGGGCGAGGACATCCCGCAGGGACGAATCGCAGTGATCGAGGACACCGACGGCGACGGCAAGGCGGACAAGCGCACCGTTTTCCTCGACAAGCTGTTGCTGCCGCGCGCGGTGGCGGTTTTCCCGGACGGCGTCTTGTTTCTCGATGAAAACGAACTCCGCTGGGTCGGGCGCGACGGCCTGGAGCCGAAGGGCGAGCCGGAGATCGCGATCCCGGGATTCGTCGAGGCCGGCAACGTCGAGCACCGCGTGAACGGCCTGATCCACGGCCTCGACAACTGGCTCTACAACGCGAAGTCCGGCAAGCGCGTCCGACGCGTCGACGGCAAGTGGATCGCCGACGACACGCCCTACCGCGGCCAGTGGGGCATCGCCAAGGACGACTACGGCCGGCTCTACCACAACAACAACTCGACGTTCCTCTTCGGCGACCATCTCGCGCCCGACCTCCTTCATGGAAACCCGGGCGTGAACCTCAAGCTCAAGGAATTCGAGCAGCTCGGGCCGAACAACACTTGGCCGATCCGCGTCACGCCCGGCGTCAACCGCGCCTACATGGCCAAGGCGAACGGCTACGATCACGACACGCTCGATCCGCGGACGCACAAGCTCATTTCCGCCACCGCGGCCGCCGGCATGGCCATCTATCGCGGCACGAACTACCCGAGCGAGTGGGCCGGCCGCGGGCTGGTCACCGAGTCGGGCGTGAACCTCGTGAAAGCGATCGCGATCGAGGAGAAAGGCGGCCGGCTCAGCGGCTCCCACCCCTACGGCAAGGAGGAGTGGCTCGCCTCGACCGACGAGCGCTTCCGCCCGGTCAACATCTACAACGCGCCGGACGGCAGCACGTTGATCCTGGACATGTACCACGGCATCATCCAGCATCGCACCTTCCTCACCTCCTACCTCCGCGAGCAATACAAGGACCGCGGCCTCGACGGCCCCGCCGCGGGCCACGGCCGGATTTACCGCGTCCGCCACACCGGCGGAAAACTCGAGCGGCCCGTGGACATGGAAACGATGGGCACGACCGACGTGGTGAAACTCCTCGCCCACCCGAACGGCTGGCACCGCGACATGGCGCAGCGCGAACTCATCGGCCGCAACGACGAGGCCGCTCTGCCGCTTTTGGAAAAGCTCGCCGGCATCACGAACCACCCGCTCGGCCAGATCCACGCGCTCTGGACGCTCGAGGGCATGGGCAAGTTGACGGCCGCCCCCGTCGCCGCGGCGCTCGGCGCCCGCGATGAAAAGGTCGTCTGCTCGGCGCTCTGGGCCTCCACCCGGCTGGACGCCGCGGAACGCCAGAAACTCGAGCCCACCCTGCTCCGCATGCGGCCGGAATCGGATGAAGTGAAAACCTACCTCGCCCGCGCGCTCGGCCCGCTGGGGACCCGCCCGGCGTTCGAACGGCTGGCGGAGCTTGTTTCCTCCGGCGGCGGACGGTTTATCAAAGCCGCCGCGTTTTCCGGGCTGGATCACCACGAGATGGCCTTCAAGGAAATCGCCGGCGACCGCATCCGCGACCGGCAGTTCATGGAGTGGCTCGACCAAGGCGCCGCCGAAGCCACCGGCCCGCGACCGGAAGGCGGCGGCCTCACCGGCGAGGCGCTCGCTTCCTTCCACCGCGGCAAGGCGCTCTACAGCGGCGTGGCCGCCTGCTTCGGCTGCCACGGCGCGCAAGGCGAAGGCGTGACGAATCTCGGCCCGCCGCTCGATGGTTCGGAATGGGTCACGGAATCGCCCGAACGGCTCGCGAAAATCCTCCTCCACGGCCTGACCGGCCCAATCATGGTGGCCGGCGAACGTTATGAAAGCCCCGCGGACATGCCCGGCTTGTTCCAGAACACGATGATCACCGACGCCAACCTCGCCGACATCGCCACCTACGTGCGCAATGCCTGGTCGAACGAAGCGGAGCCGGTTTCCCCGCAGCTCTTCAAGGACCTCCGCGCCGCCACCAGCGACCGCGCCGGCCGACCCTACACCGCCGCGGAACTCGAGTGACGCCATGGCGCGCCTCGTCCGCCGGCTTTGCCTCGTTCTCGCCCTGCTCGCCGGCGTGGCGTCGGCGCACGTTGTCACCCACCTTTACGGCGAGTGGGACGCGGAGACGCGCGAGCTGAGGATCCTGTTCGACGCCGGCTACGCCGTGCCCGAGTGGCGCGGCGATGCCGACACACCGCCGCCGGAACGCGCCTGGCTCGTCGGACTCGGCGAGCCCGGCTGGTCGGAGCTGCGGCGGGAATCGGAAGCCTATCTCCGCGAATGTCTCGTCCTCAAACGTGACGGCGGGTCGCTCCCGCTGGATTTCCAGTTCCCCGATTTCGAAAGCGAGCCGCCGGATTTCCCGAAACTGCTGAACGACCTGGCCTATTTCAACGTCACCATCGACGCCGAGACCGCCGAGACGCTCCGCTGGCTCCCGGGCAGGCGCCCGCAGCTCGTGCTCAAGACCGGCGGGGGCTACGTCACGCTCCCGCCAGGCGAATCTGCCTCGCTCGGGCAACCCCAAGGCCGGCCGCGGCTGCTCACCACCTTCGTCCAAGGCTTCCTCCACGTCGTGCCGGCTGGATGGGACCACGTGTTGTTCATTCTCGGGCTGTTCTTCTATCAGCGGAAATGGCGGCCGCTCATCGCACAGTCGCTCGCGTTCACCGCCGCGCACACCGTCACCCTCGGCCTTGCCGCGGGCGGGATCGTCAATCTCCGCGGGAACTGGGTCGAGCCACTCATCGCCTTGAGCATCGCCGCCGTCGCCATCGAAAATCTCTTCCGCCGGGAGAACGGGGCGGCTTCGAGCGGATGGCGGCTCACCCTCGTCTTCGGCTTCGGTCTGATCCACGGCCTCGGCTTCGCCGGCGCGCTCTCAAGCTGGCTGCAGCCCGGCGACGGCTTCCTGCCCGCCCTCGTCACCGCCAATCTCGGCGTCGAAGCCGCCCAGGCGGCGGTGCTCCTCGCCGCCTGGATCCTCACGATCCACTGGCACGAGAGCCGCGCCTATCCGGCATTCCGCACCGCCTGCTGCGCGGCCATCGCGCTCACGGGGCTGGTCCTCGCCGCGGAGCGGATGGCGGGCTGAGGTGGCTCAATATTCATCGGTCTCGGGAAAATCGGATTCGCCTTCCCCGGCGAAGGTGAAGTCGATCCCACGGCGGCTCCACGCCTTGGCGATCTCGGTTTGCAGCTCTTCGAACGTCCGGCCGTCCAGGAGCACATCGAGCGCCTCCTCGCCTTCCTTGCCGGCCCGCAGTGCCTTGAGGAAGTCCTTGAGCCGCGCTCCGTCTCCCTCGCCATCCATGTGAATGAAGTAGGTGGTGATGAGCAGGCCGCAGGCATAGTTGAAATTCGCGTTGCCCGTGAACTGCGAATAACTCTGGAGCATGAATTCCTTGAGGTGCGGCATCTCGACATCGGTCCCCAGGCCGCGCCCGCCGTTGCCTTCCCGGCCGTAGGCGGTCGCGTAGTCGATGATCGAGCGCAGGTTGCCGCGGATATTGAACGATCCGGAGCGATAGGGGGTGACGGCGGCGTATTCCGCGATGCCCTCGGAAAACCAGCCTCTCGAGCCGTGGCGATAATAGGGTCCCGGCGTGACTTGATGGATCAGCTCGTGGGGCAGTGTCTTGCTGCTCTTGTCCCGGTCCAAGGTGTAGCCGCTGCCGAGGGTGCGCACGCCGAGGCTGGTGAGCGGCACCATCACCACGCCGCGCCCGCCGATGAACACGCCGGCGCTCGAGGGCGGACCGCCGGCTTTGACGTAGTCGTCAAACTCGGCGAACAGGAGGATCTCGTACTTGCCGCCCTCAGCCCGCCGCCCCTCGCCCATCGCGAGCGGCATTTCCTTGGCGAACCGGTGCGTCGCTTCAAAAAGCAGGGCGAATCCCTTGACCACGGACTTCGAAAGCCGCGCGTCGCAGATATACCGGTAGTTGGCGCTTTCATAGACGAAGCGCTTCTCGTCGGCATCTTCCGTGACCACCACGATTTCGGGATCGCCGTCAAAGGTGACCCGGTCCGGCCAGGGCTCGTCGAAATTCAGCGACTCCCCGTCTTCCGCGGGCTCCGGCTCATCGTCGATGAGCTTGTCGCGCATCGAGTCGACATACGCTTGGTCCGCGGGCGAGAGCTTGTCGAACGGCCAGGGAACATCCCGCCCGTTCACGCGGAGCGTCACCATTTCGCCCTCCGCGGCGATCAACTCGCCTTCGATGGCGCGTCCCTGGTCGTCCGTCCACGTCCGGATTTCGGCCGCGGCGGAAAGGGCGAGGATCAGCCAGAGGGTGAGGGATTTCATGATATCAAGCGCGGTCGGAAGCCCTAGCTTCCACAGGCCGCGGCGTCGAATCCTTTCAGCCGCTTTTCGGTCCGCCGATCCATGCGAGGAACTCCTGGTTGCCGTCCGTGCCGGTGATCGGCGATGGAATGACGCCGCGCCATTCGCGGCCGTGCTCTTCAGTGGCGAAGCGCCTGATTTTTTCCACCGCGCGCTCGTGCAGCGCCGGATCGCGGACGATGCCGCCTTTCGAAATGTCCTCCCGCTCGAGTTCGAACTGCGGCTTGATGAGGCAGACGACGCTGCCGCCGTCCTCAAGCACGCCGAAAACCGCGGGCAGCACCTTCGTCAGCGAGATGAAGGACAGGTCCATCACCGCGAGGCGCACCGGCTCGCCGATGTCGGCCGGCGTCATGTGGCGCGCGTTGAAGCGCTCTTTGACGACCACCCGCGGGTCGTTGCGGAGCTTCCAGACGAGTTGGTTGGTGCCGACGTCCACGGCGTGGACGCGCGCCGCGCCGCGCTGGAGCAGGCAATCGGTGAAGCCGCCGGTGGACGCGCCGACGTCGAGGCAGGTCCAGCCGGCGGGATCGATGCCGAAGGCGTCCAGCGCGCCCTCGAGCTTGAGCCCGCCGCGACCGACGTAGCGGAGCTTTTCGCGCACCTCGAGCGGCGCGTCGGCGGGGATCTTCGTGCTCGGCTTGTCGATCACGCGGTCGCCGCTGCGGACCTCCCCGGCCAGCACGAGGCGCTTCGCCTGCTCACGGGATTCGCACATCCCGCGGGCGACCAGCAGGGCATCGACTCGTTCTTTCGCGGCGGCGGCCATCCGGCGGGAAGGCTGGCACCGCAAGCGCCGGCGGCCAAGCGGGAAGCCGCCGCCTCTAACCGTCCGAATTTCGGCCGAAGCGCGCGCGTCCACCCTTCGGGCCGGAATTTCCCGCGTCCGAACGCAAGAATCGCCATGAACCGAATCCACGCGCTTTTCCTGAGCTGCCTGATTGCCTTCTTCGGCATCCAGCTTTCGCCCGCGACCGCCGACGACGCGGTCGAGATCCTCACCCGGGGGCCGGTCCACGAGGCGTTCGCGAGCGCCGTCGTCTTCGAGCCGGAGCCGGGCATCATCGTTTCCGCCGAACCGCCCGAACCGATCGACGAACTGCCGCCCGAGCACCGCCCGGTCGGCGAGAACGTCGTGTGGATCCCGGGCTACTGGGCGTGGGAGGCCGAGGAGTCCGGATTCCTCTGGATCAGCGGCATCTGGCGGAACATTCCGCCGGGCCGCGAATGGGTGCCGGGCTACTGGCATGCACTCGGCGACGGCCGGCACCAATGGATCTCCGGCTACTGGTCGGAGGCCGGCGTCACGGAAGTCGCCTACCTCCCGCCGCCCCCGGAAACGCTCGAAGTGGGGCCGAACGTCGCCGCGCCCTCGGCGGATCACCTCTGGATCCCCGGCATCTGGCGGTGGCACGAGCGGCGCTACGCGTGGCGGCCGGGCTACTGGACGCCCGTCCGCGAGCACTGGACTTACGTCCCCGCCCACTACCTGTGGACGCCGCGCGGCTGTGTCTTCGTCGACGGCTACTGGGACTACGCCGTGGCCCATCGCGGAGTGCTCTTCGCGCCGGTCCATTTCCGGACCGCGGTCTACCGTTCGCCGGGCTACTATTACAGGCCGAGCACGGTGATCAGCATCTCGTTTTTCACCGACCACCTGTTCCTCAGGCCGCGCTACTGCCACTACTACTTCGGCGACTACTACGCCCCCCGCTACCGGACGGGCGGCCTGCTGCCGATCTTCGACCACCACTCGCGCCGCGGCCGTTACGATCCGATCTTCGCCCACCAGCGCTGGCAGCATCGGAACGACCGCGACTGGGAACGCCGCTACCGCGCGGACTTCGACCGCCGCAGCCGGAACGAGCGCGAACGCCCGCCGCGGACCTGGGCCGCGCTGCAGGAAGGTCGGCGCGATGGACGCTGGGAACGTCCCGACACGATCGCCGCTCCGCTGGGTGAATTCGCCGGCAGGGGAAATTTCCGCCGGCTCGACGAAGGCGCGCGGGAGAACCTCGCCCGCCAAGGCAGACAGGTGAACGACTTCCGCCGCGAGCGCGCCCAAGCGGAAACCCGCGGCCGCACCGCGACCCGACCCGACGCGGTGGAAACCCGGCGCGTCGGCCGCTCGCCGCTCGCCGACAGCCGCCGCTCGCGTGACCTCCCCGGAGCGTTGGCCCGGGAGGAGCGCGTCCCACCCGCCGCCTCTCCGCGTGCCGATGTTTCGCGCGAGACGACGCGGCAACGGGGGACGGAACGCCGCGAGACGGCGCGCCCCGACATCCGGAGACCGCAGGTCCAACCGCGTGAAGATCGGCGGACCAGTCCCCAACAACGCCCGCAAGTCCAACGCCCCGACGCCCGCCCGACTCAGCGCGAGGAGATGCAGCGCGTCCAACCCCAGCGGGTCCAACCCCAGCGGGTCCAACCCCAGCGGGCTCAACCCCAGCGTGTGGAACCTCAGCGGGTCCAACCTCAGCGGGCCCAACCTCAGCGGGTCCAACCTCAGCGGGTCCAACCTCAGCGCGTCCAGCCCCAGCGCGTCCAGCCCCAGCGCGTCCAGCCCCAGCGCGTCCAGCCCCAGCGCGTCC
>CBFGTW010000010.1:0-57445 GCA_965651855.1 uncultured Verrucomicrobiales bacterium | reverse complement strand
GCCTCGTCGTGGTGGCTGTAGATCTGGTGGCTCTCGCGCGTGCTGTGGCCAGTGAGCGACATGCGGTCCTCTTCGGACACGCCGGCGGCGCGCAGCCAACTCGTAAACGTGTGGCGGAGCGAGTGGAAGCCGCGCTCGTAGGTCACCCGTCCGACCATCCTGCTTTCCTGCTCCTCTTCCGGGCGCTGACGCGAGGGTTTGCCACGATCGACGCCGGCGTCCTTCATGATGCGATTGAAGGTCTGGGAAAGCCCCGCCCGCGCGCTGATGCTGGTCTTGGAGAGCACCGGGAACACCGGAGCGTCCGGCTTGTCCGACTTGATCGGCACGCTCTCAAGGTAGGCGAGCAAGTCCTGCTGGATCGGAATGCAAACCTCTCGCTTCTTCCGCTTCGTCTTCGACGGAACCAGCGTGATTTTCTTCCCCGCCAGGTCGATCGACGACCACGAGAGCTTCGAGGCATCTCCGAGGCGGAGTCCCGTGAATGCGGCCACAAGGATCAAGCCGCGCCACTCCATGGAGGGGGCGGCGCGAAGCAGCGCCGCCACTTCGGCACCCGTGAACGGCTTCCGGCTCTGCGAATCATCGGTGGCAATGGGCTCAAGCGCGCTCACCGGGTTGAAGTTCGTGAGACCTTCGCGGATCGCGGCGCGGTAGGCGGCACCAACATCCTTGGTGTAGGCGAGCACCGTCTTGCCGGCGCGGCCCTCGTCTTGGAGCATCTCGCGCCACTGTCTGACGGTGGCGACCGTGACGCTTTCGAGCGGTTTTCGCCGGCGCTCGTCACCCAGCCAATCGAGGAAGGCGTCGAGGTGCGCCCGATACCGATCCATCGTCGCCTTGCTGCTTTCGCGCTCCTTCCGGCGCAACCACTCCGCGAACCACGAGTCGACGGTAAAGTTGGTCAGCTCCTCCCCGGTGGCAATCGACAGCAACTTTGCGAGATACTTCCGCGCCTTTAGGACGGTGAACGTCTCGCGCTCAATCTCGGCGACCGCTTCCGCGAGCACGGCCTTGGCGCGCTGCGCCTTGTCGCTGCCGGCCTGCATCACTCCCTGGGCGGCACGCTCGAACTCCATCGCGGCGATGAGCGCCTTCTTCCGGGACTTGTGGCCAGTCGAGCGGCGCACCTGCTTCAGCTCCCCGGTGGCGGGGTCGGTGACGTAATATTGCGCCTGCCAGACTTCCGAGCCGGGGCGTTTTTTGATCGATGCCATGTGCGATTCCGGGGTGACTGTCCCCTGAAACTGCACCCTAGTTTTACGCGCACGACAAGGATTTACTGCGCGGAACCCTTGAAAACAAAGGGACTTCCTTGATCCGAAAGCGCCGGAACTCCTTTCAGCGGTTCGAATCCGCTACGCTCCACTTCCCCGTTTTTGGATCCGGGATCGGCTCGGAGGTGACGTTCACCCGCCGCTAGCAGGTGCCGCAGACTTCGGAAACGGCCGCTTGTTCTTGTGACCGGGACAGAGATAGTGGCCTTCCGGTTCACCGGCGACCGGTGCCGCGCGCGGAGACAACCGCGCCCCAGGCGTTGAGGGCCGGGTTGCCGACGAGAAACAGCGGCACGAACGCCGCCGCCCAGTGAAAGAGGAATTCGTGATAGCCGGTGAGGCGGAAGACGTTGATCCGGTCGAAGAGGTAGCCGGCGAGTACGGCCGCGAGCACGGCGGCGGGCCAGCGGGTGCCGCTGCGGCAAAGCCGCCACGCGGCCGCGGCTGAAATGGCGAGCATGGCCAGATGTCCCGCCAGCGCCACGAATCCGCCGCCGCGGAAGGTGGCGAGGTAGATCGAGTGCTCGTGCATCAGCGGCGGCAAGGGCTTGTTGGTGGCTCCGAGTCCGCGGCCGACGAGGCGATGGCCCTCGAGTTCGGACCAGAGGACGCGGTAGCCATCCAGCCGGCCGGAGCTCCCACGGGTGACGAGGCCCGAGGTTTGGAGGACGACCGGGGGCTTGGCGGTTGGCGCCTTTGCCTCCTGCTCCGCCGCGATGATGGCGAGCTTGGCTTGCAGCGAGGCAATTCCGAGGAGGACACCGCAGCCGGCCGTCAGCAGGACTTTCGCGGCGTTCCGCCATGGGCGCCCTGCGAGCGCGAATGCGGAACCGGCCGCGACCGCCAGCCAAGCGCTCCGCGAACCGGTGAGAAACACCGCCGCGGTGCAGAGCCCGGCGATGGCCCACATCCAGCGGCGACCCTCCCCTGTCGCGAGGCGGACGGCGATGGCGACGAAGCCGAGCGCGAAGAAGAATCCGGCGATGTTGGTGTGCTCCCACGCAAGCTGGCCGCTCTCGGTCAGCAACAGCCGCGCCGGCCAGATCAGCGCGATCCTCAGGCGGCTGAAGTGGAGGGCATTCGGCCCCAGGGGGATGTGGTGCTCGATCGACCCGAAATAGCCGACAAGCGACGCGACCAGCAGCAGGGCGAGGCCGCCACCGAGACACCATGCGGCGCGGCGGCGGTTCTCCGGCACAAGTGCGTAAAAAACAACCGCGCCCGCAGCCAGGGTGCCGAGGACGCCCGCGGCCGTCCAGCCGAGCACTTCGGCGACTCCCGCCGTTGTCCGGAGACCGCCCAGGGCCGAGGCCAGGTGGACGACGCCGAAGGCGATCCACCAAGGCCGCGGCACCAACGACCAGAACGCCGGTCGTCCCGCGGCCAGCCACGCGATCAGTCCCCCGGCCAGCAAGCCGTATCGCCGTGGCGCCGGCGTGGAGAAAAACAGGGGCGGCCCGAGCACGCAGACCGCGACCACGGCGAAGGCGAGCACGCTGTGCCAAGCGGAGCGGTCCGCGGTGATCCTGGTGGGTGTCTGCGTCATTCCGCAGCGATGGAAGGCCTGCGGCGCGGCCGACGGCAAGCGTCATCGGCCCGGTTCCACGCCCGGAGACACGCTCAGGCAGCTTGGCCCCGGGCGGCGTCGATCGCCGCCCGGCGGGCCCCAAGCGAACCCACGACCGCATAGGCCACCCACGTCACGGGAAGAGTGAAGTATCCGATCCCCACGTGAAAGAGGAGGACGTTCAACACGCAGGCCAGCCAGTAGGTCACCATCAGGGCGATTCCGGATTTCGCCCGGCCCACATAGATGTGACCGATGCCGAAGGTCTGCACGAAGAGGCCCGGCACCAGCTCGAGAATCACCGCCAGCGCCCGGTCCGGCGGCCGTTTGTCCGTCACGGGTGGCATCACACCCAGATGAACAAGCGACGCATGGGGATCGGGCGAAGCTGACTTCATGATGAGGCGGGAGACTAGGAAGCGCCACGCGCCCGGCAAGCCGAAATATCGGATTTCACAACATTTTTACTCACCGGATACTCAACTTGCCTGTTGACATGGCCGAGCCCCCCGCTTTCGGGGGAAATGACGCGTGGCCCCGTCTTTCTCATCAAGGGATTCTCAGAACGGCCGCTCCACGATGACGTAGCGGTCGCCTCGTGGCCGGTAGTAGACGCCGTCGTGAACGTAGTAGCGGGCCCCGCGGTGGGTGACGACGCGGTGGCCGGACGGCAGCGTCCGGACGGTCGTTCCATATCTAACCACGGCGGTGTCCGGCCGCTCCACGACGACGTAGCCCCGCGAGTGGGGGCGGTAATAAAGGCCGCCGTGGCGATAATACCGGGTGCCCCGGTATACCTCAACTTGGTGATCCTGCGGGAGGGTCCGGACGATATAACCCGGGCGTCGGTGCTGCTCGATGACCGTGGTTTCCGTGTAGCGCGGCGTCGTTTCGTAGACGCATCCGGCGGTGAACGCGCAGGCGACCAGCGCGGCGGCGAACGCAGGGCGTTTGAAGGGCTTGTCTTTCATGGTCGGGCATGGGTTGGGCGGTCGTCCGGAACCGGGAGAGACCGCGGGTTTCTCATTCCGTCCGCATTCACCGTACCAGCCGCCAAGACCCGGAAAATACAGGCCGGAAGCCGCCACGGGGCCCCCGACCGCAGGCGGAACGACGGCCGGAATTGCAGTTTGCGACGCTACGAGCCGATTCCGTCGAGCATCCTGTAGTAGTTGCTCCAGAAGCTGATGATCTTCCAGGCGACGTAGGCGAGGATTCCGAAGTAGATGACCTTCGGTCCCATCACGGCGAGCGTGCGGACGGCACCGGCCGCGTTTTCTTCGAAGAGCCGGGACCACCTCGCGAGGTCCTTGTCCAGTCCGCCGGCTTCCTCGGCGGTGGCGTAGGAACGGGCGAAAGACTTGGGAAACGCCGGCTCCGCGAGGATCGCCGGCCCGAGGCGATCGCCCTCGCGGGCGGTTCCGGCCAAGCGCATCCCCGCCTCGCGCACCATTCCGCTGCGGGACGCGCGGGCGGCGGTCTCCATCGTCTCGCTCATCGACAGCGCCGCAAGCACGCAGGTGTGGCAGACGCGGGTGAACCGCGCCATCGCCATGTTCCGCCGGGCGGCGCCGACGAACGGGATACGGTTGAGCGCGTGGTCGACGGCCGCGTTCTCCTCGGCGAACCGCAGCAGCGCCCGGATCGCCAGGAAAGCCAGGAAGGCGATCCCCCAGGCGACCAGCACGGCGACCACGAAATCGCGCAGGATGTTTCCTTCGCCGCCGCCCAACATCCCGAGCGGGACGGTGCCGATGAAGATCCCGAGGTGGAGGAGCACCGCCGGGTAGATCAAGGCGCGCAGCGCGTGGCGGCGCGCGGCGTCCACCATGGCGAAGTAGTCGGAGAGGTGCTGGAAGGCGGCGGACAGCCGGCCGCCGCGCTCGCCGGCCGCCAAGATGGCGTTCTCCAGCGGGCCGAGGCTGCCGCTGGAGGCGAAGGCCGCGCTGATCGAGCGGCCGGCTTCGAGTTCGCGGTCCACGGCGTCGAGCACGCGCGCCTCCGCGGCGGGAACGTGCGTCTCGCGCATGGCGGCGGCCGCTTCACGGATGCCGAAGCCGGCGCCGGTGAGCTTTGCCAGTTCGGCGTAGAAGTGGTGTTTTCTGCCTGGCTGGAGAGACATGGGAAGCGCGCGTCCGGGCGGAACATCCCCTACATGCCCGGATCGCGGCGGGAGCGCCAGCCCGAATCGGCGGAGGCGATGCGATGTGCACACGGCGGGCCGGTCGGCCGGTGGCATTTGCATCCGGGATCATCTGCGGCCGGTACGGGACGCGAGCCATATCCCTCTGATTCTACGGGAGCGGGACGTCCGCTCCCCAGCCTTTGCATCCGGCGTGCTGCCCCGGCGGGCCACGCGGTGGCCGACGGCCGCCGCACCGCCACGATTCCCAAATCCCAAAAATCCCAAATCACTAGGCTCAGCCCATGAAGGACCACCCGACACAACCATTCACTCCGGCCGGCGGCGCGTCATCGCAGGCCGCCACCGAAGCCCGCGGCATGATGCAGGAGGCGCGCGGCGAATCCCACGAGGCCGCCGCCGAGGCGCGCGATCTCGCGAAACGCGGGGCATCGTCCCTGAAATCCGAGGCACAGCGGACGGCCCGGCAGGCCAAGGACACCGGCAGCCGGTTGCTCGCGAAACAAAAGGACGCCATCGCCGGAAAAATGCACCACTACGAGGATGCGATCCGGGCCGCCGCGGAAACGTTGCGGGAGGAAGAGGAGAACATTCTCGTCGGCCCGGCGACGGAGGCGGCCGAGCAGCTCGGCCGCGCCTGCCGCTATCTCGACGAGCGGGAACCCGCGGATCTTCTCCACGACGTGGAATCGCTCGCGCGGCGGCGTCCGGAGCTGGTCTTCGGCAGCTTGTTCGTCGCCGGCTTCGCCGCCTCGCGCTTTCTCAAGGCCTCCAGCCGCCGGCCGCGGTCGCGGGCGGCGGCCGCCACCCGTCCCGGCCGCTCGGCGCCGGGACGGGCGCGCCCGGTCGCCGAAGCGCCGGCGGAAGCTGCGGCCACCGAGCCGGAGCCCGGCGCGTTCTCCCCGCAGTCCCCGACAAGCCGGCCGAGCGTCCAGCAACCCACCCAACCCGACATTCCATGAACACCGACACCGCCAACATTCCGGATCTGATCCGTCAGCTCCGCGACGACACCACGAACCTGCTGCGCGAAGAGGTCAGGCTGGCCAAGACCGAGGCCAAGGAGAACGTCAACAAGGCCGCGCGCAACGCCGGCTTCCTCGCCGCCGGAGGACTGGTCGCCTACTCCGCGCTGGTCCTCATCCTGATCGGCGTCGGCTTCCTCATCCGCAACGGCTTCGTCGAGCAAGGCATGGACGAAGGCATGGCCACGTTTCTCGGCCTGCTGATCGTCGGCTTGGTGGTCGGCATCATCGGCGCCGTCCTCGTCGGCAAAGCCTTGGGATCCTTCAAGCACCAGAACCTGGCTCCCACCCGCACGGTGCGCAGCCTCCAGGAAGACAAACAATGGGCCAAACGCAAACTGACATGACACCTTCAACCGACGACCGAACCAAAACTCCGCAAGACCCGCGCTCGAGCCGTGAAATCGAGGCGGACATCCACCAGACGCGCGGTCGCATGGACGCGACCCTCGATGAACTCGGCGAACGCCTGACCGTGCGCTCGCTGCTCAACACGGCCCTCGACTGGTGGGAAGGATCGCCGCGTTCCCGCAACCGCGGCACCGCGGCGGCGGCGAAGGCCGCCGGCACCCTCGGCGAGGCGATCCGCGAGCACCCGATGCCGGCCTTGTTGATCGGCGCGGGCATCGCCTGGTGGGTCCGCGATTCCCGGCAAACCGAGGAAGTGCCCGTCGGCCGCTACCGGAGCGCCAGCTATCCCGCGGCCGGTCCTTGGCCGGACATGGAAGTCGAGGGCGACGTCGCGCTTGCCGGGATGGAAGAAATTTCCGAAGAGGGCGACGAACCGGGGATGGCCGCCAAGGCAGGCGGAAAGCTCCACGAAGCGAAAGAACGCGCCACCGGAGCGGCGGAACGCACCGGCGAGCGCCTCGCCGCCGGCAAGGACCGGATGGCGGACTGGGGACGGGAACGCTCCCATCTGGCGGGTCGCGGTGCCCGCCGGGCCTTGCGCCGCAGCCGCTCGGCCGGCCGAAGGATGGGCGACGGCCTCCGGCACGGCTACCAGTCCGGCGTCGATCACCTGGAGGACGCGGTGGAAGACTACCCGCTGGCGGTGGGCATTGGATTCGCCGCCTTGGGCGCTTTGGCCGGAGTTCTCCTCCCGAGGACGGAGAGAGAGGACGAATGGCTGGGCGAGCGGTCGGACGAATGGGTCGACCATGCGAAAGAAAAGGGCGAAGACCTGCTCGAACGCGGCAAGGAAATCGGCGGTCGCGCCGCGGAAGCGGCGATGGAAGAAGCCCGCGAACAAGGGCTCACCCCACAGGCCGCGAAGGAGAAGCTCTCGGACGTCGCCGGAAAAGTCGGCCAGGTGGCGCACCGGGCGAAGGAAGAGGCAACTGCCGCGGCGACCCAGGAGGAAAAGCCGAACCCACCCGCGGGATCCCCGCCTCAGGCCTCCCCGCCGGAGTTCCGCGAACTGACACCCGAGCCCGGAACGGAACCACCGCCCGGCAGCCGGCCGGGATTTTGAAACTTCGGCCGCAACTGGAAAATCGGCCGCCGAGGGAGTCCATCTCCGTCGGCGGCTTGCTTCCTCGCTATTGGGAAGAAGGCAAGCGCCTCATTCGGAAGAACTGAGGCCCGCTCCCCATCGGCAAATGGATGTCCTGGGGACCATCCTTTGCGCCAATGTGCGTCCCCGGCTGTGCAATCCAATCGAGCAAATTGGAGCTCGTAAACAATTGATACTCAACAAGCTGCTGCGCATTGAACGTAAGAGTCACCCCCCCCAACTGATTCCGCTTGATCGCCAATTTCAACGGCGGGATGTATTCGCCGAGGGTGAGGGTATCCGGGAAGATTCTGAAAGTGAACTGGTTGGCGGTGGATCCGGAATAGACGGCACCCTCGAAGTAGTTCACGTGCTGCTTGGGAAGCGTCGCCCCGGGAAACTGCTTGAGCGACAACAGGTCGAAGGTCCGCGTCGCGTCGCCGAAGATGAGAAGGATCCCCTTGCCGGGAAACTGGCTGTTCTCGTCGAAGCGCTCGAAGGTCGCGCTGTTGGCCGAGTTGGTGCGCAGCGTGATCAGGTCGCCGCCAGTGCCCCCGGGTGCGGGAGCCGGTGCCGTGGGCGCGGCCGAGAACACATCGAAGGGATTGTTGTTTCCCGCGACATAGCTGGCCGTCGAAATCTTGCCGATCCACGCCTTGGTTCGCGACCTCACCTCGACCCGGAGATTGATGTTGCCGTGATAGATTCGCCTTGCGACGTAGGCGGTATCGACCGGCGTGGTTGAAGTCGTTCGCTTTTCGGGCGCGTAGCGCACGACGATGTCGATGGGGTCGCGCGCGCCGACGCCGAAGTGGGAGTTCCCCTGCATGACCTCTCCCTTGCCGGTCCACATGATGTCGTTCGCGGCTGCCGGGAGCGGCAGCATCAGGATCAGAAGCCAACGCCACATGCGCAGGTGGCTTAGGCGGCCTTCCGCCGGACGCCAAGTGGAAAAGCCGCGGCGAAAAATCGCGGCCGGTCTTGGCACTTCGGCACACCGGAGGCCATAGTCACGTCATGACTGGATCGGCCCGACCATTTCTCCCGGGAATTCTTGCCGCGGTCCTCGGGTTGTCGGCCGCAACTGGCGAGGAAGTCGCGGCGGAGTCCACACCCGCCGAACTCGTCGCGGCCTTGGGGCACGAGCGTTTCGCCGTGCGCGAGGCGGCGGCCGGGGAGTTGCTCCGCCGCGGCAGGGAGTCGCCCCGCCCGATCCAGGAGCTTTGTCTGCGGCATTTCCGGGAGTCGGACGATCCGGAAGTGCGGTTGCGATGCCGCGACATCCTGCGCGACCTCTTGCTCGAGCCCGTCGGGTTCATCGGCATCCGCCACCGGACGCTGCCCTTGCGGAATGACCAAGGCGGCGTGGACCGGATCGTGGAAGTGACCCAGGTCCTGCCGGGGCTCCCGGCGGAACGCGGCGGTCTCCGTCACGGCGATCGGGTGCTTGCCATGGAGGACGAGCCGCTCGCCGGACCGGATCCCGCGGCCGACCTGAGCCGGCGGATCGGAGCGGCCGGACCGGGCGCGGCAATCCGCCTGGAGATCCTCCGCGACGGAGAGCGCAGCGAGGTGGAAATCGTGACCAAGCTAAAGCCGGCGGAGTTTCAGGACATCGATCCCGATCGCCGGCTGCTCGAATGGCTGGAGAAGCAAACGGAACCGTAGATCCCGCGCCGCGCCGCTCCGTCAGCGGACGACCACTTCCCCTTGGCGTTCGCTCCAGATCCAGACGGCGTCGCCGCCCCGCTCCTCGCGCATTTCCCAGAGGAACCAACCGTGGGCCTCGCTCCAGTGGAAGTCGTAAACCCGCATCCGCCGGACCATGCGACCGTTCTCCGGGACCGGATGGACGGCCACCACCTTGCGGACCTGGCGCACCTCGAACGGCGGCATCTTGCCGGACCCTTCGAGGATGAACGCCACTTCCATCTGCGGCAGCCGACCGCGGGCTTGGAGCCCGAGTAGCTTCACGGCCGTCGCCGCGTCCAGCTCGGTGGTCGGTTCAGCGGCGAGGGCGGGAGCCGCGACAAGCGCGGCGACGGGAAACGCGAGGAGGCGGATCGCAGGGTTCATCCGATGGCAGACGCCGCCCGCGGTCGGATTATTCGCGAAATTCGGCTCGTGAGGTCGGTTCAGTCCCCACCCCCGCCCTCTTTTCCCGGCTTTTCACCAACTTCCGGTTCATAGGGATTCTGCCGGCTCTCGTCGTGATGGACGTCCCGGGAGGGAGCGTCAGCCGCGCCCGCGGGATCCGGCTCCGTTCCTTTTCCCGCATCGTTCCGCTTGTTTTCATCCTCGGGTTTCATGGGAGGACACCCTACGCCCCGCGGCCGACCCGATCAAATGGCGGCCGGCCCCGAAACGGCAGCGATGCATAAATCCGGCGCACGTTGCAAACCGCATGAATCCGTTGCCGCAGCGGCGACGGCAGACGCGGAGAAATGGCCGCATCCTGCCGGGATTCCGGCAGTCGCGGTCGCGCGGCACGGCACCCGCTGGATGGCGACCATGAATCCGACCTCCTGCTTTGGCCGAGGCCGGCGGTGGCGGTGCCTCGCGCTCGCTATCGTCCTGCCCGCATTCGCCGCGGCGGCCGCACCGCTCCAGGCCGCCGATGTGGCGGCCTCGACCCACGCGCAGCTATCCCAGCTTTCCGGAATGTACAAGGTGGCCTCCGCCAGCGATCCGTTGTTTCCAACCAGCGACCGGCAGGAATGGTTCCTCGACTTCGGCAAGGGGACGACCGAAGGGCGGAACCACGGCAAGCTCGCCGTTTCGGTCCGGCAGAACCCGAACGTCCGCGTCCGCATTCTCGTTTGGCAGTTTGTCCCCGAGACCGGCCAGCTGCTCATCGGCAACCAGACCGCGCCGGGCGAGGGCCGCGCGGTGATGCTGGCGAGCTGGAACCTCCGGCGCGCCACCACCGGGCTGGTCCTCGAGCGCGGCGACTACCGCGCCACACTCCGCCCCGCCGATCCCGGCGACTATTGATGAACCGGGGGGAGAAAAGCGGTCCGCCGCCGCGGACTCGCTGGGATGTCAGGCAACCAACACAACCGCCCGGCGGAGCGATCGGATCGAAAATCGGAAGTCGTTGAAAAATCCTCCCCCTCGAACGCCCGCAAGACATCCCCACCGGCGGGCGCTGGCAAGCAAGAAGACCACGCACGCCAACCGGTCAATCTGCCGATTCCTTTGACAGAGCGCCCGGCCACCGCACCACCCGGCACCGGGGGCTTCTGACAGCAGCGCCCCACGAGTCGCGAGAGGTCGCAAAATCGGCCAAAACGCCCGCCTTTGCCCGCGGGGGCACGTGCCGGAAAGGGAAGAATTTTCAGCGTGCGGACCTGCGGCGACGGATCTTCCGCAACTTCCGCCGCGTCCCCCGCCCCCTCCAGCGGGGAAGATGAAGATTCGGGATTGTCAGTTGATATCCTGAGGGCGCAGCTTCGGTCATGCTCACCGGCCGGCGGCTCATCGCGTCCCTCCTTGCCTTGCTTCCCTCCGCCCATGCCGAGCCGCCGCGGATGGCCATGGTCGAGCCTGTCTTCAGCACGACATCGGGGACACTGATCGATGTGGACGGCGACGGAGACCTTGACTGGCTCTCCGGCGGCGAAACCGCCACCCTCTGGTGGGAAAACCTCGGGGACCGGACCTTTGCGCCGCCGCGGGTTTGGTTCTATCATCCCGGCAACTGGAGCAACTTGTATCACGATCTCGATGGCGACGGGTTGCTCGACCAGTTCGCGTTCGGAATTGGCACGTCGAACCAGTTCAGCTGGCTCCGGGCGTCGCGGAGCGCCGCCTACGTCGAGCCGGCGACGATCGACCTGTCGACCGCCTACGGCTCCCGGCCGATCGAACTGGACGGCGATCCGCCGACCGAACTGCTCGAGCGCACGACC
This sequence comes from uncultured Verrucomicrobiales bacterium, assembly GCA_965651855.1. GTDB lineage: Bacteria > Verrucomicrobiota > Verrucomicrobiia > Verrucomicrobiales > Akkermansiaceae > Luteolibacter. Next base: position 46,027 of record CBFGTW010000010.1, on the reverse strand, counting down.
GGCGACAAGACACGGATCTGGAACCTGACGGAGACGGGCGACTTGGCGCCGTTCGGCGAGGCGGCGGAAGAACCGACCGGCGTTCTGGAAGGCTCGGCCTGGCAGGTGGTCGCGCTGGATGTCGACGGCGACGGCGATCTCGATCTGGCCGGTCCGCGCTTCGTCCATATCAGGAGCGGCCCGGAGGCGTTCGAGCCCTCGCCGCTGGAATTGCCGCTGTTTGATGCCCGGTGGGCGGACTTGGATGGCGACGGACTCCCCGATCGATTCGAGGCCCGCTCCGGAACGTTTCTATATTCGCTCAACCTCGGAGCGCTCGGATTCTCGGAGCCGGTGGAAGTTTCCTATGCCGATCATGGGCTGGTCGACGACTCCGGCCTCGAGTTCCTGACGACGGAACCGGGAGCATCCGGCGCGGTTCTCGTTTTCCGGAAAGTCGCGGGCTCCGGTATCGCCCTGGAACTTGTCCGGGTTCCGTTTCCCGCCTGGGACGAGGCGCAGCACGTGAGCGTGCCCGCGATCCTGCCGCCGTATTTCAACCGGATGGTTCTTTCCGATATCGATGGCGACGGCTGGAACGACCTGCTCATCGAATCCGTGGTGGCGGACACCTACCGGCTTCATCTGCAGGCCCACTGGGGAAGCGACGCCGGATTCTCGGCGGGAGCACCCCTGCTTCCGGCGGGGATCGATCCGAAGATCCGGCTCGTCGCGGATTTCGACGGCAACGGCGCTCCGGACCTGTTCGTCTGCGAAAGTGAGGGCGATCGCGCCACGATCCTCTGGAACGACGGCAGCGGAAACTTCGCCGCGCCTCAGCCGATCCATCCCCTGCTGCCCGCGAACCTCGCCGCGGCGGGAGCGGCGATCGCGGGGATCGAAGCCGAAGACTTCGACGGCGACGGCGTGGCGGATCTGCTGGTCACCTACCGCCGCACCACCTCCTGGGGGCAGGTCCTCAGCCGCAGCGTCATCTGCCGTGGCGCGGGCGACGGGACCTTCGCACTGCCGCCGATTTCCGGAACCTCGCTTGTGGCCCATGACGCGGTGCTTCCAATGAAGCTCGCGGACTGGGACGGGGACGGCGAGCTGGACGCGTTCTACGTCGGTCACTGGCGGCGGAACGACAATGGCGTGCTGGACGATTCGGAGCGCTTTTCGTCGGGCCCGCGATGGTGACCGATCTCTTCGGGCAATGGGCACCGATCGCGGACTACAGCTTCGGCGACCTCGACGGAGACGGAGCGATGGACGCCCTTTCCGTCTATTACAACGCGGTCCCAACCAGCGCCGGAGGCTTTACGGGTTTCGGCTTCCGCACGTCCATGCTGGCCGCTTTCGGTGACGGGAGCGGCTTCATCGCAGCGGGCGACGAGATTCCGGTGAATCTTTCCGCCATGGATCTCTTCGGAAATCCCGCCACCGCACCCACGCCCGTGGTCCTCGACGTGAACCTCGATGGCGCTGCCGAGATCCTCTACGCAAAGCCCGGTCACGACCTCTTCGGCATGCCGACGTGGAACCAGCTCCAGATCATCATCAACCCGGGCGGCGGCTCGCGAAAAGCCGGCGAATGGTTCAAGATGCCGCTCGGCGACTTCGATTTCGCCCAAGCCGCCGTTGTCGACTTCGACGGCGACGGGCAGCTGGAACTGGCGAATCCCTCCCGCTTCCTCAAGCCAGCCGTCACCGGACCGATCGCGAGCCCGCGCTTCGATTTCGCCGGCCGCGTCCCGGTGGAGCGGCTCGAGCTGACCGCGTTCCGCGACTTCGACGGTGACGGCGACGCGGACCTGCTCTGGTGGGATCCCCAAGCCGGCACGTTCCACCTCGTGAAGAACACCATCGTGGACGAGCGGAGTGCCATTGGCCGGGAGCTCCGCGGTCTCGGAATCTCCGGAGCATTTTCCAATCCGGGCGAGGACGCGGACGGCGACGGTCGCAGCAATGTGCGGGAATTGCTCGAGGGCACCGACCCTCTGGTGGCGGATGATGTTCCCGCGGTTCCTCAGGCGGCGGTCGTCGTGGACGTATCGAGCCGGGCGAACCTGCGAATCCGCGCCTTGGCGGGAGCCGAGGCGTTCGGGATTTCCCAGCAGGTGCAGTGGAGCACGGATCTCGAGCAATGGCATCCACTGGAAGTGCCGATGGTGGTCGATGGTCCGCGGGACGGGCTCTGGCAGTGGATGTCCGCGGAGCTGCCGGCGGACGGCGACGCGGCGTTCTTCCGCCTCGTCTCCACGCACCCGGCCGTGGAGTGACCTGTCGGCTCCGGCGGTGAGGCCTCAGTTCGCGAGCCGGAAGAAGCGGGCGTCGGTGGTCAGCGGGATCTCGAGGCCGGCGGCCATTTGCGCGCCGGTCACCTGCTGGGCCGATTGGAAGCCGGTGAGCGAGTTCTCGCTCGTCTGGAGGGTCACGACCGCCGCCGGATCGAGCCCCGTGGCGCGCAGCATCACGGAACCGGCGGATGCACGGGAGATGGTCATCGCCACGTCGGCAAGGTCGACCCCTGGCGGGGCAGCGACTCCGGGCAACATCGGGGCCACGGCGCTGCCCAGAGCCGTGATCTGGCTGGTCGCCCCGTCGCTGGTGGCGACCGAAAAAACCGCGGAATTCGACCGTTGCGGCATCGGAAGGAAACCGGTGCCAAGATTTGCTTGGGAGGAAACCGAAACCACCAGCCCCGTGCCGTCGCTGGTCCAGGCGAGGCCGGTCGGAACGAAGCCGGGGCTGAAGGACGTGAGCAGCCGGGGATTGCTGCCATCCGCATTGGCGACCACGACCCGGCTCGTCCAAGGCTGCGAGCCGGTGGAGACGTCCGGGACGAGGACGCTGAAGTAGGCGAGCCCTTGGCCGCTGGGCGAAAGCGCCGGCCAGGTGTGAACCGAGGCGCTCGCGATGAAGGTCGACGGATGGCGCTGCCATTGCGGGGAGGAGAGGATCTGGCTGAGCTCCCACTGGCCGTTTCCCGCGTTCCGCGAAAAGCGGACGATGGTGGGAAGCTCGATCGGCGTCGGGTCGTTGATGCCGGTGTAGCGGTAGAGCGGCGTGACGAACGACTGTCCGTCCGGCGCGAATGAAAGGCCGCGGAACTCGGCGGCGAAGGCATCGGAAGTGGCCCCGCGGGCAAAGGTCGGATTGCTCAGGATCACCCCGGTTGCCGCGTCGGCGATGTTCAGTTCGTTCGTCACTTGGCCGCCGGTCGCGCCGATCGCGCGGTTGATGGCCACGCCGTAGGCGAGGAACGCGCCGTTGGGCGACAACTGGCTGGAGAGCGCCGTGTTCCACGTCTGGAGGGTGCCGTCGAAGTCCGAGAAGTGATTCACCACCCGGCGGGTGGAACGCAGCAACCGGTCGTAGAGATAGATGTCCGAACTCGGGTTGAGGCCGTTGCCCTGGACGGGATCGGGAACCGAGAAGCTCACGAAGCGTCCGCCGCGGGAAAGGCCCGGAAAGTCGTGCGTGCCGGCCCCGGTCTCGACCGGCACCGTCTGCCCGTTCACGCGCTCGAAGAGCAACTGGTTCGTATCCGAGCCCGAAGTGAAGACGAGCTGCGACGCGGCCGGAGAAGCGAGCGCCAGCCACACCCACAGGAAATGGCGATCGAGATGCATGGCTTGTCGGGGGGATGCGGGAGGATTCCTGACAAACGGAAAGGCCAAGTAAAACAGCGCGGTCCCGCGGTGTCAGCCCTGAAATTCCAAGCGCCTCCGCGATCCGCCTTCAGACCGCTGGACTTTTTTGTCCCGCGCGGCCGGCGCCGTTCGTCGTGTCATTGAAACACCTCACCTCAATCATGTCCAATCAGCCGCCCCACACCATCCGCCTGCACCGCATCCTCCGGGCAAAGCCCGAGCGGGTTTACCGCGCCTTCATCGATCCGGAAGCCATGGTCAAGTGGCTGCCGCCGCATGGTTTCACCGGGAAGGTCCATCACATGGACGCCACCGTCGGCGGCACCTACCGGATGAGTTTCACGAATTTCAGCACGGGGACGAGTCATGCGTTTGGCGGGAAGTTCCTCGTACTCCGGCCGCACGAGCGGATCCGCTACGACGACCAATTCGAGAACCCGGAGCTGCCGGGCACGATGGTGACCACGGTGGAACTGCGCGAGGTCTTCTGCGGCACCGGGCTGAAGATCACGCAAGAAGGCGTGCCCGCCGCCATCCCCGAGGAAGCCTGCTACCTGGGCTGGCAGGAATCGCTCGCGCTGCTCGCCATGCTCGTCGAGCCGGAGATTCCGGACCAGATGTGATTCACTCGGTCGGCGGGGAACCGTCGCCGTCGAGATCGCCGCGCGGGCGGACGATGCGGAACCGGTCGCCGGTATCCTCAACGTCGTAGAGCTTCGCGCGGGTGAGCGGCGAGCCGAACGGCCGGTGGACCACGAGCATGCGCTGCCCCTCGAAGGTTTCGAAAATCATGCCGTGGCCGCTGTCCCGGTAAACGAGTGGCTCGAGCTGCTCCCACGGGCCCTCGATCTTCCCGCTGGTCGATCGGGCCTGGGTCTGGACGTAGCGGCCGTTCCGGTAGCTTGCCCACAGCATGACCAGGCCGCCGTCGCGGGTGCGATAGAGCTGGCAGCCATCCGTGACATAGCTCAGCGGGCGCACGTCCGGCCGGATGCTCGCGTTCAGCCACGGCGCGTCCGAGCCTTTGAAAAGGTGGACCGGTTCGCCGACGGTGGCCGACAGATCCTCGCTGAGCCGGATCGCCTCCACCGTTCCATCGATCTTCTGGATCCACTCGTGGCAATACACCATCCACGGCTGCCCTTCGGGATCGACGTAGAGCGTGCCGTCGAGCGTCATGAAATCCCGCGGCGGATGCGGGCCGTCCGGCTTGAGCAGCTCGAAAGGCCCTTCCGGGGAATCCGCGGCGGCGACGACGCTGCCGCGCAGATGGTTCTTCCGCCAAACTTCCGGTGGCTCGGCGAGCGCTTCGTCCTCGTTGTGAAGCGTCACGAACAAATAGTAGCGGCCGCGATATTCATGCACTTCGGGAGCCCAGGCACCGTGGGTCGGGTTCGCCCAGATGCCATCCGGCACGTCGAAGACCTGGAACGGCCCGGACCAGCGCTTCAGATCCCGGCTGCGGTACGCCTTCACGCCGCTGCGGCGCGATTCGGGATCCCGGCTCGCGGTGTAGAAAAAATACGTCCGGCTTTCCGCGTGCGGCAGGATCCACGGGTCGTGGATGCGGATGTCCTCGAGCTTGAGCGTTCCGTCCGCGGCCGGCTCATCGTCCTGCGCCGGCTCGCCGGACGCGAGGGACGCGGACAGTGCCAGGGCAAAGGCGGCGCGGCGGAGGAAACGTCGGCTCGGGATCGGCGGATGGAAGTTCATCAGCCGGAGTCAGGCGCGGGGCGTGCCGCCGCGCAAATGGATTCGGACGGACGCCGGCGACGCGATGCCCGGAGCCCTTCGCGAAGCGCTTTGACACCGCCGGAGCGATTCGCCAACGTGGCCGCCATGCAAGCCCAGACGTTCGAGCAATCGGTCGCCTCCATCCTCCAGCGCGACAAGCGGTTCGACGCGCAGGCCTACCATTTCCTCAAGGACGCCTTGGATTTCACGCTCAAGCGGGCGGCGGACGCGAACCAAGGGCGGCCGCGCCACGTCAGTGGACCGGAATTGCTCGCCGGGTTCCGGGATTACGCCCTCGCGCAATTCGGCCCGATGGCGGCGACCCTCATGAAGGAATGGGGCGTGCGCAAATGCGCCGACGTCGGCGACATGGTCTTCAAACTCATCGACGAGCAGGTCTTCGGCAAACAGGACTCGGACCGGCCGGAGGACTTCTCGGAGATCTTCGATCTGGACGAGGAGTTGAGCATGCCCTTCCTCGCCTCGCACCGCCGCGCCGCGCCTCCCGCGCCGGCGGCGAGGAGGCGGAAGGTTTCGTGAGGCTCAGGTTTGGCTTGGCGGATGCAATCCGCCGCCACGGAGCGCGGCGACGAAAGCGCCGGGATCGGCGGGTGAGATGACGATGGTGCGGTCGGTGAAGCGCAGGACGACGGTGCGGCCGAAGTCCGTGGCAAAGGCGCGGTAGCGGCCGAGCCGACGGTTCCAGAACCAGCCGGTGAAGGAAAACACGCCGCCGTTGCCAAAGGTGCGGAGGCTTCCGGCCATGGCGCGCGGCTCAACCTCGGCGGCGCGGAGATCCGCCAGAGGCAGGCGGGTCTTCCAGAACAACCGATGGACCAGGATCGCGCCGTCGGCGATCTCGTATCCGCGGACCGTGAACGGAGCGGTGCCGGCAAGAACAAGGACCGCGACGATCCACGCCATCTCCGGCGGCAGGCCGGGGGTGTTCGCGACGGAGGGCAGGATCACGATGCCGACCGCCAAGATCACGACGAGGAGGGTGCTGACCCGCAGGCGCAGGCCCCACGGAGCGCGGTGGATCGTGTTCATTCCGCCGGTCATTCCGCCCGCAGGCCGCTGATCAGGCGAGCGAAATTGGGTGACGCCCGCCTGCGGCATCGCGCAACTCCAGGCCGGCGGGATCGTGCCCGCGCTTCACATAGCCGAGCGCAGGCCGCGTCCCCTCCTCCAGCAGCGGCGAGATGCTGGTGAGGACGCCAGCTTCCGCGTCGCCGGAAAAAAGCGCGTCGCCCGGCGCGGCGGGAACGGCGGCGCCGAGGCGGAAGGCCGTGAGCCGGCGGTTCACCTTGCCGGCGGACTTGATCCGGGAAATCACCTCCTGCCCGATGTAGCAGCCCTTGGTGTAGGAAACGTCGGTGGCGTCGAGGCCGGCCTCCGGCGGGAGCATGCCTTCGGCGAGCTCCGCACCCCAGGCGGGGATGCGGTTGGCGATGCGGAAGTGCTCCAGCGCGTCGCCCTCGAGCCGCGGCAGGTCGTCGCCGAGCACGACCTTTTTGTCGATCGGCAGGAAGCAATCGCTGCCGTTCACGCCAAACCGGAACGACTCCCGCACGATCGCGTCCGGCGGAGGATCTCCCGCGGGAGCGGTGAGATGCACCATGACATATCTTCCACTCATGTTCTCGCACTCGACGTCGTCCGCGATGAGATAGCGCGTCAGCCGCGCTTCGAGCGCCTCGTCCGCCCCCTCCGGGCCGACCACCCACAGCGAGGCGTCGTCCGCCTCGAGCAGGTGGACGCGGAATTGCAGCCGGCCCTTGGCGTCGGTCACGCACGACGGCAGCACGAGTTTTCCGCCGATCACACGCCGCACGTCCTGGGTCACTTGGCCGTTCAGGTAACGCAGGGCGTCCGGACCGCGGAACGCGAGGATCGCGGGGTGGCCGAGTTCGATGCGGCGGGCTTCGCTCATGGCTGGAGATAAGGTTTCGCGAGAGCGGAGAAATCCAGATCCGCCAGACCCTCGGCGCCGAGTTTCCCCATCCGCGCGGAGACCGCGGCGATGGCGGGTGTTTCCAAGTCCGCGGCGGCGGCGAGGGCGAGCGCGTAGCGGCTGTCCTTCGCCATGTTCGCGAGTGAAAAATGCGGGTCGTAATCGCCGGCGGCCATGGCGGGCAGCTTCATGCCGGACAAGGTGGAGGCGCAGGCGTTCTCCGCCACCGCGCCGATGAACTGCTCCGCCGGCACGCCGTGGCGGGTGGCGATGGCCAGGGCTTCGGCGAGGGCTTGGACGGTGCAGGCGGAGATCAGATTGGTGGCGAGTTTCACCACCGTCGCGCTGCCAATCCCGCCGCAGTGGAGGGTCTTCCGCGAGGTGAGCGCGAGATACGGCGCGACTTCCGCAGCGTGGGCAGGATCGCCGCCAATGTAGTAGACAAGCTGGCCGACGGCGGAGGCGGCCTTGCTGCCGGTGAACGGCGCGTCGAGAAACCGGCAGCCGCGTGATTCGCAGAGCGCCGCCAGCCACCGGGTCGTTTCCAGATCCACCGTGGCGTGGTTCAGGACGATGGAACCCTCCGCGAGCGCCGGCCCGCAGCGTTCCATCACCTCACGCACCGCCGGCGCGTCCTTCAGGTAGATCGAGACGAGGGACGCGCCCTCCACCGCGGCTTCCGGGCTGTCCGCTTCGCCCGGCAGGTGCTTCCGCGTGCGGTTCCAGCAGGCGCAGTCCCAGCCGCCGTCGACCAGCCGCCCGAGTGCGCGGGATCCGATAATGCCGAGGCCGAGCACCGCCGCGCGCTTCATCGGGAACGCCGTCATTTCTGGCGCTGGAGGGCGAGTTCCGCCAGCTTCGCCGCCTGCTGGCGGATGGCGCTGATCTGCTCCTGGGCAGGCGCTCCATCCAGAACCATTTCATTCCGCAGACCGGAGAGGATGTCGCGCATTTCCAGGTAGTTCGGCCGCTCGGAAATCTGTGGCTCAAGCGAGGCGACCACCTCCGTGTAGTAGTCGGCGATGTCCTCGCGCATGACCTTCGACGCCCGTTCTTCGGAGAACTGCTTGTCCACCGCCACCGAGGCCACCTCGAGCGCGCGGATCCAGCCGCCGAGCGAAATCAGGTGGGCGAGGTCGGCATCCCTCAGGGCCACCAACTCGATCTCGACGTCCCGCTGTGTGGCGGCGAGTTCCTTCTTGAGCTGCTCGACTTTCTGCTCCTTCGCGCTCTCCAGCAAGCTGGCGGCGTGGCGGTTCACGCGGTCTCCGGCACCCAGCGCCTTGCCGTAGCGCGTGAGGTCGGAAGCCAGCTGCTCGACCCGATCCATCTGGCCGGCCTGCACGACGAGAAAGCCGTCGGCGATCAGGAAGCCGAGTTCAATGGCCAGATCGGCACGGTTGAGCGGCATGCGGTCCGGCATTTTCCTTTCGGTGTCGCCGATCGGCAGCGGCATCAGAAACTGCAGGGTGTCGAAAAGCCGTGCGATGGACGGCGCGGTGAATTCGTTCACCGCCAGCTCCTCCCGCACGTGGGGATCGTCGATCAGGTCGAGCGGAATGCCGCGCGGTCCCACTTCGTTCGCCCCGTCCACGGCCTCGGCGGGCGTTTCCTCACCGGATTCCTGCGATTCCTCCTGCGGCTCCTGGGCGTGGAGCGGCAGGGAGATGGCCGCGAGCGCGGCCGCGAGCCAGAGGGTGCTGCGTTTCACGGGCGGATGTTGGCATCGCGCCATCCCGCCGGCAACCGGCAAGTGGAGTGGCGGGACAGCCGTTGGAGCGGCGATTCCGCGCGAGGTAATTGCCTTGCATGTGCCGGGCCCGCGCTTAGCCTTTCGCCCATGAACACGTCGCTCGCCTTCATGGGCCCCATCGGTGGTCCTGAAATGATCGTGATTTTCCTCGTGATCCTGCTGCTCTTCGGCGCGAAGAAGCTCCCCGAGCTGGCGCGCGGAGTCGGCAAGAGCATGGGCGAATTCAAGAAGGCCCGCGAAGACTTCGAGCGGGAAATCACGCGCGGCGAAACGGAAGCGCGCACCGAGCCGGATGTCCGCGTGCGCGAGGCCGCCGGCAAGGAGTCCCGGGAGGCCTGAGCGGAATCGATGCTCCCCCCGCAGCGACCGCCCCGACTTTTCTCGGCCCCGGGTTTCCTCGGGGCTTTTTGCTGGTCGCTCGTCGTCCTGCTGGGCTCGTGCGACCGACAGTCCTCCACGCCGGAATGGGATGCGCCGGCTGAACCGCCGCCAGCGGCGGCGCGAGCGGAGCCGGCCGGGCCGAAGCCCAAAGCCCCCGCACCGGTCGCCGTTTCCGGAGAAGGGCTGCGTTTCGTCGCCTACAACGTCGAGAACTGGCTGACGATGGACCGCTACGTCGAGGGGAAGACCCTGAGAGGCGCGCCGAAGCCGGAGGATGCCAAGGAGGCGGTGGTCACCCTGCTCGTCCGGCACCAGCCGGATGTCATCGGGCTCTCGGAAATCGGAACCACGGAGGACCTCGAGGAGATCCGCCGCCGTCTCGCCGAGGCCGGACTCGGATTCGCGCACTCCCACCACAGCGGCGGCTCGGATTCCGTCCGCCACCTCGGGCTGCTCTCGCGGTTTCCCATCGTTTCGACGGACTCGCCCGCGGAAACGGGATACCGGCTTTCGGGCAGAAACTTCGCGATCCAACGCGGGGTGCTCGACGCCACGATCGACGCGGACGGCAAGCCCTACCGCTTCCTCGGCGTGCATCTCAAGAGCAAGCGCGAGATCGAGAACGGCGATCAGGAAGCCATGCGTCGCGCCGAGGCCCGGCTGCTGCGCCGTCACGTGGACAGTATCCTCGACAAAGATCCAGGAGCGCGGCTCGTCGTTTACGGCGACTTCAACGACACGCGCCCGAGCCCGTCGTTCCGCACCGTGACCGGCCGCTACAACGATCCGACCTACCTCACCGCCATCCCCGCGAAAGACTCCCGCGGCCATGCCTGGACCTACCACTGGTCGCACCACGACATTTACTCGCGGATCGACTTCGTGACCGTCAGCCCGGCGCTCAAACCGCACGTGGAATTCCGGCGTTCCTACATCATCGACGATCCCGAGTGGGAAGTGGCTTCGGACCACCGGCCGATCCTGGCGATCTTCAACTGAAGCGCGGCGAGGCGCTAGAAACGCAATTCACTTGCAAAAGCAGCGAACCTCGGCACGTTACGCGCATGTTCCGGTGCATGCTCGCGATTTTCGCTTCGTTGCTCGTCCCCGCGACCGCGGCCGAGCTGAAGGTGGCCACGCTCCATCCCCTCCTCGCGGATCTGGCAAAACAGATCGGCGGTGACGCCGTGGAAGTGGTGGATTTGATTGGCTCGAACGGCGATCCGCATCACTTCGAACCGACGCCGTCCGACCTGCAGCGTGCCGAGGGCGCGACGCTCTACCTCGCGGCGGGCATGGGCCTCGAGAACTATTTGGGCAGCCTGAAATCGATCCTCGCCGGCCGTGCCGAGGTCGTCGAAGTCGGTGCGACCCTCCCGGCGTTGCACGCGGACGGTGAGCTTTGCGACCACGGGCATCACCACCACGGCGACGCGGTCGACCCGCACTGGTGGCACTCGATCGACCGTTTCCGCCGCGCCGCCAGCGTGGTGGCCGAGACTTTCTCCGCCGCGGTGCCCGGAGAAACCGAAACGTTTCAAAAGAACGCGCGGGCCTATCGCGAGAAGCTCGACGCGCTGGAGAAATGGACGCGGCGCGAAATTGCGAAAATTCCCCGGGCGAAACGCCACCTCGCCACGGCCCACGCGGCCTTCAACTACTTCTGCCACGACTTCGGCTTCGAGGCCCATCCGGTGCAGGGCCTGAACCGCGAGCAGATGCCGGATCCCAAGCAGCTCGCGGAGCTGGTGAAAACCCTGCGGGAGAACGAGGTCGCCGCGATCTTCCCCGAGAAGGAATCGAACCCGAAAATCCTGCGCACGCTGACCGAGGACACCGGCATCCGCCTCGGCGAGCCGCTCATCGCCGACGGGGTCGGCGTGAGCGACTACGAGGCGATGGTCCGCCACAACGTGGCGGCCATCGTGAAGGGGCTGACCGAGTGAATCAGCGCTCGATCTTCGTCCAGCCGGCGTTCGCCTTGCCCGAGGCGACGGCCGCCTCGATGAAGGCCATGCCTTCCACGCCGTCCGCCGCCGTCGGAAAATCGTAGCCTTCCGGGCGCGGGTACTTGCCGGTGATGTGGTCGGCGATGGCTTCCGCCGCGGCGAGGTAGATGTTGGCGAAGGCCTCGATGAACGCCTCCGGGTGGCCGAAGGGCAGGCGGGTGTATTTCTTCGCCTGCGCGCCGACGTAGTCGTTGCCCCGGCGCCAGATCTGGCGCGGCTGGTCCGGGTATTTCACGATCAGCTCGTTCGGGTGCTCCTGGTGCCACTCGAGCGAGGCGTCCGTGCCATAGACGCGGATGTTCAGGTTGTTCTCCTCGCCGGCGGAAATCTGCGAGGCGAAGAGCACGCCGCGCGCGCCGCCCTGGTAGCGAACCAACATGCTGCCGTCGTCGTCGAGCTGGCGGCCCGGGACGAAGGTGTTGAGATCGGCTGCGATTTCCTCGAGCTCGAGCCCGGAGATGTAGCGCGCGAGGTTCTCCGCGTGTGAGCCGATGTCGCCGATGCAGTTGGAAATGCCAGCCACCTTGGGATCGGCGCGCCAGTTCGAGATCGCGCCGTCCTTGGCCTCCTTGATGTCGCCCACGGCGTATCCCTGCGGATACTCGACGACGATCTTGAGGATGCGGCCGAGCTTGCCGTCCTTCACCATCGCGCGCGCCTGCTTGACCATCGGATAGCCGGTGTAGTTGTGCGTCAGGGCGAAGACCAGGCCGGTCTTGTTCACGAGCGCCTCAAGTTCCTTCGCTTCCTTCAGGTCGAAGGTCATCGGCTTGTCGCAGACCACGTGGATGCCGGCCTCGAGGAAGGCCTTGGCCACCGGGTAGTGCAGGGCGTTCTGGGTGACGATCGTGACGAAGTCGATGCGCTCGCCTTCCGGCAGCGCGGCTTCCTGCTTCGCCATCTCCTCGTACGAGGTGTAAACGCGGGCCGGATCGAGGAAGAGATCCTCGCCGGAGGCCTTCGACTTTTCCGGCTGCGAGGAAAAGCATCCCGCCACCAGCTCGATCTTGCCGTCGAGGTTCGCCGCCATGCGGTGCACCGCGCCGATGAACGCGCCACGGCCACCGCCCACCATGCCCATGCGGAGTTTTCTATTGAGTGATTCCATATCTTTTTTCGTGAAGTTTCAGGCAGCCCGACAGGACTGAAAGTTATTGGTTGGATTTATCGAACGCGGCGTCGAACGCGACGTTGCTCGACGGGAAGTCGAGGTTGCGGACGAAAGCGGCCGCCTCGGCGCCGCCGTGCACGCGGTCCATGCGGATGTCCTCCCACTCGACGGAAAGCGGACCGCCGTAGCCGAGGTCGTTGAGCGCGACGATCACGTCCTCGAACTCGATGTCGCCGTGGCCGAGCGAGCGGAAATCCCAGAAGCGCCGCGAATCGCCGAAGCCCGTGTGCCCGCCGAAAACGCCGACCGTGCCGTCGCCGTGGCCCCACCAGGCGTCCTTCATGTGGACGTGATAGATGCGCTCGCCCAGCTCGCGGATGAAGCGCACGTAGTCCACGCCTTGGTAGCCGAGGTGCGAGGGATCGTAGTTGAAGCCGAAGCGTTTGTGGTTGCCCACCGCCGCGAGGGCGCGCTTGGCCGAGGCGATGTCGAAGGCGATCTCGGTCGGGTGCACTTCGAGCGCGAAGTTCACGTCCACCTTGTCGAAGGCGTCGAGGATCGGCGTCCAGCGTTTGGCGAAGTCCTTGAAGCCCTTGTCCCAGTATTCCTGCGAGGTCGGCGGGAAAGCGTAGATCGAATGCCAGATCGACGAGCCGGTGAAGCCGTTGACGACCGCCGGGAAGTCGTCCTTTCCGTCGCGGCCCGGCTTGGCGTTGAAGAACGCGCGCGCGGCCTTGCCGGTGGCGATCATCTTCTTGGCGGCGCGCTTCCGCACGCCTTCCGGATCGCCGTCGCCCCAGACGTCCGGCGCGAGGATCGCCTTGTGGCGGTCGTCGATCGGATCGCAGACCGCCTGGCCGACGAGGTGGTTGGAAATCGCATAACAGGTCAGGCCGTGGTCGCCGAGCAGCTCCCACTTTTCCTTCACGTAGGATTTTTTCGCGAGCGCGGCGTCCACGTCGAAGTGGTCGCCCCAGCAGGCGAGTTCGAGGCCGTCGTAGCCCATCTCGTTCGCGAGCGGCGCGAGTTTTTCCAGCGGCAGATCGGCCCACTGGCCGGTGAAGAGAGTGACGGGGCGTGACATGATCGTTGGGTATTGGAGTTAGCGTCGGGAGGGTGCTAGAAAGCCTTCGCCGGCGGGAAGCAAAAAACCTCGCGTTCACCCGGACGCGGGGCGCAGCGCGGCACGCCACAGCGCCACGACCCGATCGATTAGATCGCTGCCGGGAAACTCCCGCCCGTCAAGCTGCCGCACGGGCACCGGTCCGCGGGTGGCGGAGGTGAGGAACATCGCCTCGGCACGGGCGAGATCCTCGACGGTGACGTCAGCTTCATCCGCACCCGAAAGCTCGAGTACCAGCGAGCGCGCCACGCCGGGAAGGCAGCCGCTTGCAAGCGGCGGCGTGACGAGGCGGCCGTCGAGCACGACGAAGACATTCGCCATCGCCGCCTCGCAAAGATGGCCGGCGGTGTTGAAGAAGATCGCCTCCGAGCATCCCGCTTGTCGCGCCACGTCGAGGGCGAGCAGGTTTTCCGCGTAGGAAGCGCACTTCAGTCCGGCGAGCGGCGAGCGCTCGTTGCGCGGCCAAGGAGAAATGATCGCGGCGACGAAGGCCGGTGTTTCCGGAAGGCGCGCGGCTTGGACGAAAGTCAGGCCATCAGCGCCCGCAACCGAACCCGCGGTGAGGGTCAGCCGCACCCGCGCCGGCCCGTGGGCGAGGTCGTCCTTTTCAAGCAGCTCGCGGATGATCTCCGTTAGATCCTCCGGCTCCGGCCAGCCGAGCCGCTGGCACGACCGCCGCAACCGCGCGAGGTGGCGGTCCCAGAGCGGTAGCCGGCCGTCGAGCGCGAGCATCGTCTCGAACAAGCCGAGCCCGTGCAGCAGCCCGCGGTCGGCGGCGGCGATCTCGAGCCTGCCGTCCTCGCGCCAGCTTCCGTTGCACCAGATCGTGCCCATGCCGCGATGCTGCGGATGCGGCGGCCGATGTAAATCCCGGGCGGTTGAAACCTCACGCGCGCCGTGCTCGTCTCCCTGCCGATGATTCGCGCCGCTTCCATTCTTCTCGCCGCATCGCTCGCCGCCCCGGCCGGCGAACCGTTCCGCATCGAGATCGTGGACCGCGAGAACGGTTGGCCGGTGCCGTTGGTCGAACTGCGCACGACCCACGAGCTGAGGTATTTCAGCGACAACGCCGGCCTGGTCGCCGTGGACGCCCCGGAACTGATGGGCCGCGAGGTTTTCTTCCACGTGAAAAGCCACGGCTACGGCGTGCCGAAAGACGGCTTCGGCTATGAAGGCGTGCGCGTGACGCCGGAACCCGGCGGCTCGCAGCGGATCGAAATCGACCGCCGGATGATCGCCAAACGCCTCGGCCGGCTGACCGGCGCCGGGCGATTCGCCGAAGCGGAAAAGGTCGGCGAGGAAGCACCCCTGTCCGAATCCGGCGTCTTCGGCTGCGATTCCGTCCTGCTCGCGAACCACCGCGGCCGCTTGTTCTGGTTGTGGGGCGACACCACCCTGCCCCGCTATCCGCTCGGGATCTTCGACTCGACGGCCGCGCTCACGCCGGCGCGGCCGATCGGGAAATTCGAGCCACCGCTGGCGATCGACTACCGCCATTTCCGCGCTCGCGACGGTGACCTCCGCGGCGTGGCGGACTTTCCCGGCGATGGCCCGACATGGCTCGGCGGCATGATCAGCCTGCCGTCGCAATCCGGCCAGCCACGGCTGGTGGCGACCTATTCGAAGATCGAAAACCACCTCGACGAGTACGAAGTCGGCCTGTGCGTGTGGAACGAGGCGGACGAGAAGTTCGAGGTCCACCGCAAGCTGTGGCAAATAGGCGATGGTTCGAAGCCGCCGATCCCGCGCGGTCATCCGTTCCTCTGGAATGACGATGACGATCAGACCTGGTTGTTGTTCGGCGACCCGTTTCCTGTCCTGAAAATGCCGGCCGACTTCGCGAGCTGGGAGAAGCCCGAAACTTGGCAGCCGGTGGACCTGCCGCCGCATCCGCGGAGCGCCGCTGGCGAGGAAGTCGAGCCGCACCGCGGCTCGGTCGCGTGGAGCCCGCACCGCAAGCGCTGGATCGCCGTATTCACCCAGAAGTTTGGCAAGCCGTCCGCCTTCGGCGAAATCTGGTACGCCGAGGCCGATTCGCCGCTCGGTCCGTGGGGGACGGCCGTGAAGGTGCTGACCCATGACAACTACACGTTCTACAATCCGCGCATCCATCCGGAGCTGACCCCGGAGGGCGCCGATTTCATCGTCTTCGAGGGCACCTACACCGCGGAGTTCGCCGATCGCCCCGTGCCGACGCCGAAGTTCAACTACAACCAGATCCTCTACCGCCTCGACCTCGACGACCCGGCGCTCGGGCCGGCGCGCGGCGAGTGACGGCGGCGTTTTCCCGCTCTTGCGCTCCGCGCGGTTCCGCCGTTCCATCCGCGGATGCCCACCGTCGCCATCGTCGGCCGCCCGAACGTCGGGAAGTCCGCGCTCTTCAACCGTCTCGCCGGCCGCAAGATCGCGATCGTCCACGACCAGCCGGGCGTCACGCGCGACCGGATCTCCGCACCCTGCAAGGCGACGGCCACCGCCTGCACGCTGATCGACACCGGCGGCATCGGCGCCACGCTCGAGGACAGCTTCGGCGAACAGGTGGCCGTGGAGGCGGACATCGCGATGGAAACGGCGGACCTGATCCTCTTCGTCGTGGACGCCCACGACGGGCTCACGCCGATCGACCAGGCCCTCGCCCAGAAGCTCCGCAAGGCCAAGCCGCCGGTGGTGCTGGTGCTCAACAAGGTGGACGCGCCGAAGCACGAAGCCGCGTTCTCCGATTTCGCACGGCTCGGTTTCGCCTCGAGCGTCGCCGTTTCCGCGGAACACGGGCGGAATTTCCAAGCCCTCACCGCGGCCATCGATGATGTCGTTTCCCCGCTTGCGGCGGAGACCGAGGCGGTTGCCGAGGAAGCGGAAATGGCCGGCATCAAGCTGGCGATCGTCGGCAAGCCGAACGCCGGAAAATCGTCGCTGGTCAACGCGATCCTCAAGGACGAGCGGACCATCGTCTCGGAAATTGCCGGCACCACGCGCGACGCGGTGGATCTCCCCTACTCGTTCCAAGGCGAGCGCTTCACCTTGATCGACACCGCCGGCCTGCGCCCCCGCGGCAAGCGCGACAACTCGGTGGAGGTTTTCTCCGCGATGCGGACGGAAAAGGCGGTGCGGCGTTCCGATCTCTGCGTCCTGGTGATCGACCTCGCCGCCGGCATCACCGCGCAGGACCGCAAGATCGCGCAATTGGTCCTCGAGGAGAAAAAGCCGTGTCTGATCGTGTTGAACAAATTCGATCTCTATCATCCCGACGCGCCGCGGAAGGAGCGGCTTGAGGAAGCGACCGACCACGTTCGCCGCGAGTTGTTCTTTCTCTCCTACGCCCCGTTCGTCGCCTGCTCGGCAAAGACCGGAAACGCCGTCGACCACGTGCTCAAGGAAGCGCTCAAGATCCGCGACAAGGCGCAGAAGCCGCCCGGGACCGGCCAACTCAACCGCATCCTCCAGCAGGCGTTCGAGCTGAATCCTCCACCGATCGACCGCAAGCTCGGCAAGCGGCTGAAGTTGTATTACGCGGCCTCGGCGATCAACGAAAAGTATAACACCATCCCGGTTCCGACCATCATCTTGTTCGTCAACGACAAGCGTCTGATGGCGGCGAGCTACGAGCAATATCTCGGCAACCGCCTGCGCGAAGCCCACCCGGCGCCCGGCATTCCCATCGTGCTGTCGGTGCGTTCCCGGACGCGCCGCGACTGGGAACCGCCGAAGAAGCCGCAGGGCCACTGAAACGGGCTCAGCGCTGCCAACCGCCGCCGAGCGCCTGGATGAGGCGGGTGGACGCCAGCATCCGGTCGAGCTTCACCGCCACGGCGGTGCGCTCTTCCTCGAGCGCCGTGCGTTCCGCGTCCACGACTTCGAAATAGCTCGCCGCCCCGCGGTCGTACCGCGTCCGCGCGAGCCGGGCCGCCGCGCGCGCCGATTCCGCGCCGCGGGCGCTGGACTCCGCGGCGTCCTGCAAGTGCCGGGCCGAGGCGAGCGCGTCTTCGGCTTCCTGCACCGCTGTCAGCAACACCGAGCGATAGTTTTCCAGCGCCTCCCGGTACGCGGCTTCCGCACGCGCCTTGTCGCTGGAAATCCGGCCGCCTTGGAAAATCGGGACCATGAGGTCCGGGCCGAGCGACCAGAGACGGCTCCCGGAATCGAACAACTCCGAACTGCGGACCGACTGCGCGCCGCCGGATCCAATCAGGGAAAGCCGCGGCAGGTAGTTGGCGATGGTCACGCCGATCCGCTCGCTCGCCGCCGCCAGCCGGCGCTCGGCCGCCGCGAGGTCGGGCCGGCGACGGAGCAGATCCGCCGGCACGCCCGCCGGAATGCCAGGAAGGGCCTCGCGGCCGGGACGGTTCGGAGCATGGAATGACGACGCTCCCCTGCCCGTCAGCGTCCCGAGCGAGTTCTCCAGCCGCGACCGGCTCTCGCGAAGTCGAGCGAGGGCGGTTCGGCTGGACGCGAGTTCCGTGGTGGCGCGCGCGAGATCGACGCGGCTGCTCTCGCCCTTCTCGAAGCGGATGCGCATCAGGCGCTCCGCCTCGCGCCGGAGGTCCTCGGTTTCCTCGAGCAGCGCGATTTCGGAATCCGTGGATCGCAGGGCGAACCACGTGCGGGCGATTTCGCCGCGCAGCGACGTGAGCGCCGCTTGGTAGTCGTAGGCGGCGGCATCCGCATCCGCGCGGGCGGCGTTGTTGGAACGCCGGATGCGCCCCCAGAGGTCCACCTCCCATTGCAGGTTGAGCGCGCCCCGGTAGTCGCCTTGCGTCGCGCCTCCGCCAGGCGCGTCGCTGTTCGCCGAGTCCCGGAGACGCTGGGCATATCCGTCCGCGGTGATCGCCGGCCACCTGTCCGCCGCGGCGAGCCCGTGGACGGCGCGCGCTTGGTCGAAGCGCGCGAGAGCCGCGCGGACGTCGGGGTTCGCCCTTTCCGCCTCGCGCATCAAGGCGTCGAGTCGCGGATCGCGGAAAAGTTTCCACCAGTCGCCGGCCGGCGGCGGCGCCGAAAATCCGGCGTTCTTGAAGCTCACCTCGAGGCGCTCGGTCGGCGCTTCGTAGTCCGGCCCCACCGCGCACGAGGCGAGGAGCACCACAGCAAGATATGGAAAAGCACGCATGGCATGATTCATGGGAAGTTCAGGCGGTCGCGGGTTCCGCCACGGGCGCCGCCGCTTTTTCGGAGACGTCGGCCTTGAGCGCGAAGATCGCGCTGAGGACAGTGGGCACGAGAAATACGGTGAAGATCGTACTTACGGTGAGCCCACCGACGATCACCGCGCCGAGTCCACGGTAAAGTTCCGAACCCGCGCCGGGCATCAGCACCAGCGGCAGCATGCCGCCGACCGAGGTGAGCGTGCTCATCAGGATCGGGCGGACGCGGCTGCGGACGCTCTCGACGACGGCTTGGCGCGCGTCGGTTTCGCCGTCGTTCATGAAGTTGAGCGCCTGGTGGACGATCAGGATCGCGTTGTTCACCACCACGCCGGCGAGGATCACGAAGCCGAGGATGGTCAGCATGTCGAGGTTCTGCATCGGCATGTAGCGGTCGTTCGCGCTCCAGGCATGCAGCAGCGCCAGCCCGAGGAACCCGCCGAAGGTCGCGAGCGGCACGCTGAGCAGGATCACCAGCGGATAGCTCCAACTCTGGAAAAGCACGACCATCAGCAGGTAGATCACCACGAAGGCGAGGAACAAACTGCTGGTGAAAAAGCCGGCCGCCGTGCCGTCGCCGAGCAGCGCGTTGCGGATGTCCGCCAGCTTCCCGGCCGACCCGGCCAGCGAAACGTCGACCCCGGCGGGGATGACGCCGCTCGCCCGGAGTTCCGCGATGATGCCGTTGACTTGCTCGATCACCGTCTCGAGCGGCGCGCCGGGGGGCGGCGTCAGCTCGAGGGTGACCGCGCGCTGGCGGTCGACGTGCCGGATCTGGTCCGGACCGGTGACGCGCTCAAGCGTCGCGATGGCGCGCAGGTCGACGATTTCTCCCCGCGGCGTGGCGATCGGCATGTCGAGCAGGGCGTCGACCGGCTGCTCCGATTCGCCGCGGCGGGTGAGGATCTTGATGTCCTTGAGCTCGCCGCGTTCCTCGTAGTTGCGGAACAGCACGATGCCGTCGCCGCCGGCCTGGACCGCGAGCCCGAGGTCCGAGCGTGTCATGCCGAGTTCCCGGAGGCGCTCGTCGTTCGGGACGATCCGAAGCTCATCCAGCGGATAGGCGAAGTTCGCCGGCTCGGGTCGCAGCGTGCGCGGGCCGAACTGGCCGACGAGCGTGCCGAAGGTGGCACCCGCGGCGGCGGAAACCGCGTCGAGATCGCGGCCTTTGAAGTCGATCTGGATCGCCGAGCCAGTCGCCCCGCCGAGGCGGAAGAGCGGCATCTGGAAATTGAAGGCGAAGGTGTCCGGCGCCGCCGTCCCCGCGGTGGCGGCGTCGAAGGCGGGAATGGTGTCGACCACCCGCTTCTTGTCGGCGGAGATGCCGACCTGGAACATCCGGCCCTCGAAGGAGACGAGGAAGTAGTGGTCGAGCGCCGGCGGGAGGACGGTATCCTTGCCGCCGGGCTCGATCGGCACCGGCTGGCGGGTGTCTTCCATTTTCTCCACCCCGCCGTCCAGCCGCGTCTCGATGCCGAACTTGTCGGGCGTGACCTCCCACATCGGGCGCACACGGTCTTCGATGCGGCGGCCCATTTCCGAAAGGGTCTCCAGGTTGTAACCCGGCGGCGGGATGAGCAGGCCGAAGACGACGTTGCGGTTTCCGCTCGGCAGGTAGTCGAGCGGCGGCAGCAGGATCCGCGTGCCCACCAAGGTGACGAGTGCGAAGGTCGCGATCAGCGAAAGCCGGCGCGGCCAGGTGGCGGTGAGCGCGGCGACCCACGCGGCGCACAAGTCCGGGAGCCGCTCGAACAAGCGCAGCAGCGGCCGGAACGGCAGGCCGACAATTCGGAAAAACCGCCCGCCGAACACGCGGTCGAACGCGCTCGGGGCGCCATCGGCCGGCTTCTGCGAAAGCCAGCGCGCGGCGGCCGCGGGAATCACCGACAAGCTCACCACCAGCGAAATGCCGACCGAGGCGATGATCGCGAGCGCGATGTCGCGAAAGAGCTGCCCGGCCTGCTCCTCGATCATGAGGATCGGCGCGAAGACCACCACGGTGGTGAGCGTCGAGGCGAGGACGGCTCCCGCGACCTCCGTCGCCCCTTCCCGCGCGGCCTCGAATGGGCGTTTCCCCATGTCCAGGTGGCGGTGGATGTTTTCGATGACCACGATCGCGTTGTCCACGACCATGCCGACGGCGAAAGCGAGGCCGGCGAGCGAGATGATGTTGATCGAGCGGCCGAGGGCGACGAGCACCACGAACGAAGCGATCACCGACACGGGAATGGCGATCGCGATGATGCCGACCGTTCGCAGGCTCCTGAGGAAGAACAACAAGGTGATCGCCGCCAGAAGGCCGCCGAGATAGAGATTGGACTTCACCAACTGGAAGGCGTCCTCGACATAAGTCGACGAGTCATAGGTTTGCACCAGCTCGAGCTTGCCGTCGAGGCCGAGCATCCGCGCCCGTTCGTCGAGCAGGCCGCCGGGGGCGTTGAGTCCCGCGACCTCCGCCTTGAGGAGCTGCATCGTCTCGAGCAAGTTCGCGCCGCGCTGGAGCTGGAAGTTGAAAAAGGCCGCGCGCTGGCCACGGGCGCGGACCCAGGAAGTCGGTTCCTTCCAGTCCTGCCGGATCTCCGCGACGTCGCCGAGATAGACCGGCCCGCGTTCGTCGCGGAAGACGATCATTTCCGCGGCGGACTCCGGGTTTTCGAAGCGGCCGGTGGCGCGGACGCGGAAGTCGCGCTTGCCCAGCTCGATCTTGCCGCCGGAGAAATTCGCGTTGGCTTCCTCGATGCCGCGCCTGAGCTCCGCGAAGGTGACGCCGCGCTGCGCCAGCGCCTGCGGATCGACGACGATCTGGAGTTCCGACGGCGTCGACCCGCGGACGCCGACTTGGCTGATGCCCGGGATGCGCTCGAAGCGCGGCTTGATGCTCCGCTCCATGAAGTCGTGGAGCTTCGCCGTGTCGAAGCCGGGATCGGTCGAGAACAGGCCGATCCACGCGATGTAGTCGACCGAATCCGGATCGACGTCCTCGACCACCGGCTGCAGCACGCCGGTCGGATAGCCGGGCACTTCGTCGAGTTTCTGGAGCACCTCGGCCTTCGCTTCGGCGATGTCCGTGCCGGTCTCGAATTCGAGGCGGATCGTTCCTTGGCCGGCGGCGCTGGTGCTGGTCATCGAAGCGAGGCCAGTCACCTCGCCGAGCACGCGTTCCTGTTCCTCGACGATGTCGCTTTCGATTTCCTCGGCGGAGGCATTTTCCCAGTTGGTGGTGACGGCGATGACGACCGAGGAAACTTCGGGCGTCATCCGCACCGGGACGAGGCTGATGGCGAGGATGCCGGCGAAGACGCTGAGCAGCGTACCGACGGCCACGGTGATGGGTTGCCGGAGGAGCCCGGCAAGCATGGCATTCATGGGAGGAGAATTGGGTGGTTCAGTGGGCGGTCGGGGCGTTTCCCGGAACCTGCGCGACGCGGGTTTCCGCCCACAGATGCGGCTCGACGGGCGCACCCGGCATGAGCCGCTCGTTGCCCTCGACAATCACATGCTGTCCCGGCTCGAGGTCGCCCTCGAAGATGGTGTGGCCGTCGCGTTCGTACATCACCTCCACGTCCACCCGCTTCGCCACCGGCGACTCTCCATCCGGCACGTAGACATAACTTCCGGCATAACCCTTGAGGATGGCGTCGGTCGGCACGGCCAACCGCTTGTCCGGGCGACCGAGCGGCAGGATGGCCTCGACCGAAACTCCCGGCACCAGCGTGCGTCCGGGATCGGAAATGTGGACAATTGCCGTGAACAGCCGCGACCGCCCGTCCACGTCGTGCACCACCCGCAGGTTGTTCGCCGTCAGGGAGTCGTCCCGGCCCGGAATCCGCAACACCACGGAACGCGGATCCGTCCCCTCGAGCCGCACCGCGTGGCGTTCCGGGACTTGCAGCCAGGCCTCCGCTTCGCCGGTGGAGACGAGCGTCACGACCGGCGATCCCTCCGCCAGCCACTCGCCGATCTCGGCATGGCGTTGGACGACTCGACCATCGAAGGGCGCGCGCACCTCAAGATCGGCTTTTCTAACTTCAAAGAGCTCGATCCGCTTCCGGGCGGCCGACACACCGTCGGCGGCGGCCTTTTCCATGGCGACGGCCACCTTCAGGCCGCGCCGGCTGTCGAGCACCTCGCGCTCCGCCACGGCGCGTTCCTTCCAACGATCCTCCATCATCGCGAGGTCCCGCTCGGCCCGCGCCCGCTCGGCCACGCGTTGTTCGAGCTGCGCCTCGGCGACCGTCAGCGTCGCCTGCGCTTCCTCGGTCATGGCATCCAGCCGGCGTCCGTCGAGCGTCGCAATCACCTCCCCTTTGGTGACCTCGTCGCCCTCGAGCACATGGAGTTGGCCCAATGCGGATGCTTCCAAGCACGCGATTTCCGCGCGACGGACCGCCCGCAAGGTGCCGGTCACGGCCACCATCTCGACGGTCTCCCGCTCCTCGACCGGGCGGACGATGACGGTGCTGGGTGGCGGTGCGCCCGACGCGGCGGGTGACCCCAGCGGTTCCGCCTCGCGCAGGGAGTCGATCGAGAAGTACGTGCCCGTCCCGAGCACCAAGGCAATGCCGGTCCAGCCGGCGGCCGGCTTGAGTTTCGTTTTCATCATGTTCCAGTGGCTTCGTGAAAATCCGATTGGGGAAACTGCGAGTAATTGACCGGTCGGTCTATTCCCAACCAAATAAAAAATCTTCGTCAGGGCTTGAGCATCACACGGATGAACTCGATCGCGTCGCGCAGCGGAGCGGTGCTGCGATGGATGGTCGAGCGCTGCGTCGCGCCGTTCCAGAGATCGAAGATCAAGGCGGCGGTGGTGGTGGTGTCCACTTGCCGGATCCGGCCTTTGTCGATGCCCTCCTGGAGCAGTTGCGCCATGATCGCGAGGTGCTTGCGGCTGCCCTCGGCGAGGATGCCGCGCATCGCCTCGCTGAAGTTGGTGACCTCCGTGGCGAGCTTCAGCACCAGGCAGGAGCATTTCCCGCCGGCTTCGCAGCTCTCGGTGATTTTCGATTCGAGGAAATTCAGGAGCCGGGCCAGCGGATCTTCTTCGGGAACAGGCGAAAGCAGGAGCTTCGCCTTGTACTCGAGCGATTCCGCGAGGTAGTGCTCGAGGAGTTCCACGCCGAACTGCTCCTTGCTCTTGAAGTGGTGGTAGAACGAGCCTTTCGGCACCTTCACCGCCGCGAGGATCTCGCTGAGGCCGACGGCGTGAAAGCCCTTCTCGAGCATCAGAGGCTCGGCCGCCTCGATGATGCGCTGCTTGGTGGGGCACTCGCCGGTCACGGGGGAACGACTAGACCGGTCGTCTCGGGCCGTCAACGGAATTTTACCCAAGCCAGCCGCAGGCCTGCTTGGCGAAGTAGGTCAGGATCATGTCGGCACCGGCGCGTTTGATGGCGGTGAGGGACTCCATCGCCACCGCCCGCTCGTCGAGCCACCCGCCGGCGCAGGCGCTCTTGATCATGAGATACTCGCCGCTGACCTGATACGCCGCCACCGGCAGGGTCGTCGTTTCGCGGACGCGGGAAATGATGTCGAGATAAGGCCCGGCGGGTTTGACCATGAGCATGTCAGCCCCTTCTTCCTCGTCGAGGATCGCCTCGCGCACCGCCTCGCGCGCGTTGGCCGGATCCATTTGGTAGGTTTTCTTGTCGCCTTCCTTCGGCGCGGAATCGAGCGCGCCGCGGAACGGTCCGTAGAAGGCGGACGCGTATTTCGCGGTGTAGCTCATGATGGAGACGTCGGTGAAGCCGCTGCCGTCGAGGGCCGCCCGCAGCGCGGCCACGCGGCCGTCCATCATGTCGGATGGCGCGACAATGTCCGCTCCGGCGCGGGCGTGGCTGAGCGCCTGCTTGCAAAGCACCTCGACCGTCTCGTCGTTGAGAATCTGCAGCTCGCCGCGCGCGTCGCGGCGGACGATGCCATCGTGGCCGTCGGAATTGTACGGATCCAGCGCCACGTCGGTGATCACGCAGAGCGTCGGGTGCGCTTCTTTCAGCGCGCGGATCGCCCGCGGGACGAGGCCGTTCTCGTTGTGCGACTCCGCGCCATCGGGCGACTTCAGGTTTTCCTCGATCTTCGGAAAAAGCACGACCGCGGGAATGCCCAGCGCGTGGGCCTCGCCGGCTTCGCGCACCAAGCCCTCGAGCGACCAACGCGTGCAGCCGGGCATCGAGGCGATCGGCGTGTCCCCGGCGTCCTCGTGAAGGAAGAGCGGGAGGATGAAATCGGCCGGCGAAAGGGCGGTCTCCCGCACCATCGCGCGGATCGCGGGCGTGCGGCGGTTGCGGCGTGGGCGGATCATGAGCGGGCGATGGCGATGGCGTTGGCGGCGGCGTATTCCTTGGCGTGGGTGAGGCTGATTTGCAACACGACGATCCCGGCGCGCTCGGCGAAGGCCGCGGCG
Source organism: uncultured Verrucomicrobiales bacterium (assembly GCA_965651855.1). Lineage (GTDB taxonomy): Bacteria > Verrucomicrobiota > Verrucomicrobiia > Verrucomicrobiales > Akkermansiaceae > Luteolibacter. The sequence goes on along the minus strand of CBFGTW010000010.1, from coordinate 20,789 downwards.
GTGCCGTGGAGGGTCAACTTCGGCGCGCCGAGAGGATCGCGCACCACCTCGAGTTCGTGCCAAGCCGCGTCCGCGCCGATGCCGGTGCCGAGCGCCTTGGAGGCCGCCTCCTTGGCGGCGAATCGCGCCGCGAAATGCAGGGCCGGGTTTTTCTGCTGCTCGCAGTAGCCGCGCTCGGCCGGCGTGAACAAGCGGTCGAGGAAGGGCTCACCATGGCGGGCGATGGCGGAAGCGATCCGCTCCACCTCGACCACGTCGATGCCGATGCCGTGGATGCGCACGATTTCAGCCGGGATAGGCGCTCATCAGATCCTTCATCTCCTGCACGGCTTGTTTCATCCCGACCCGCATGGCGCGGGAGACGATGCTGTGTCCGATGTTCAACTCGGCGAGATGAGGAACGGCGAAGAGCCGGGTAACATTATTGTAATTGATGCCGTGGCCCGCATTCACCTGAAGAGCGGCCGACTTCCCCGCCTTGGCGGCCTCGATCAGGCGGTTCAGCTCGGCTTCCACCGCATCGCCGGCCGCATTGGCGAAGGCGCCGGTGTGCAGCTCGATCATGTCCGCACAGGATTCGCCGGCGGCGTCCACCTGCTTCGCTTCGGGATCGATGAAAAGGCTGACGCGAATGCCGGCGTCCTGAAGGCGGGCGACGACCATGCGGGTCTTGTCGAAGGTCGCCGCCACGTCGAGACCCCCTTCGGTGGTGACCTCCTGCCGATGCTCCGGGACGAGGCAGGCGAAATCCGGCTTCAGTTTCAACGCCAGGCCGACCATCTCCTCCGTCACGCCCATCTCCAGATTGAGCGGCAGTTCGAGCGCCTCGCGGATGCGGAAGGCGTCCGCGTCCTGCATGTGGCGGCGGTCGGCGCGGACGTGGAGCGTGATCGAATCCGCGCCGCCTTCCTTCGCGTCGAGTGCCGCCTCGAGCGGCGACGGCTCCGCGTTCGGCGAATCCGGCATGTTGAGATAGCGCGCCTGTCGCAGCGTGGCGACATGGTCGATGTTGACTCCGAGAAGCAAGGGCATGCGCGGCTTTACTCCCTGCCGCCTCCGGGGGCAAGGGCGGAGAGATGTTATGCTTGGCCGCATGCGCCGGGAGCGCCATGGTCCGCCGCCATGACGAAATTCCGGCCGTGCATCGACCTCCACGCGGGCAAGGTGAAACAAATCGTCGGCGGCAGCCTGCGCGACGAAGGGCCGGGCCCGCGCGAGAATTTCGTCTCCGACCGGCCGGCCGGTTGGTTCGCCGCGCGCTTCCGCGACGACGACCTGTGCGGTGGCCATGTGATCAAGCTCGGCCCGGGCAATGACGACGTCGCCCGCGAGGCGCTCGCCGCTTGGGCGGGCGGGCTGCAGATCGGCGGCGGAATCACGCCGGAGAACGCGGCAGCCTGGCTGGATGCCGGAGCCAGTCATATCATCGTCACGTCCGCGTTGTTCTCGAAGGACGGCCGGTTTCTACCCGAAGTCGCCGAAGCATTCCGAAAGTCGATCGGGCCGGACCGCTTGGTCATCGACCTTTCCTGCCGCCGCGCCGGGGCCGGCTGGACCGTGGCGATGAACCGCTGGCAGACCTTGACCGACTTGCACGTCGACGCGGCGACGCTCGACCGCCTCGCTCCCTACTGCGCGGAGTTTCTCGTCCACGCCGCGGACGTCGAGGGCCTGTGCCGCGGGATCGACGCCGAGCTTGTCGCCCTTCTCGGCGCGTGGGGAAAAATCCCCGTCACCTATGCCGGCGGCGCGGCGAGCTTGGACGACGTCCGCCGCGTGGACGAACTGAGCGGCGGCAAGGTGGACATCACCGTTGGCAGCGCGCTCGATCTCTTCGGCGGCACCGGCGTGAAATACGCCGATCTGCTCGCGTGGAACCGCGGCGAAGGCACCTGAGTCACTTCCACACCGACTTCAAGGCGTGGACCTTGAGCGAGTCGAACTTCACCTCGCCGCCCTGGGCAACGATCCGGATCGGCTTCGCCCCCGGCATCTGGCGGATGTAGCGGCTCACGTAGGTGCCATTGACGAAGACCTCCATGGAAACCGTGTCCACGAAAACGCGGATGCCGACCTTGCCGTCGACCGCCGGCTGGGGGCCTTCGGCGCCGGTGAAGGTCTGCTCTGCGGCATTCCAAACCGCCGGATAATCATCGAAAATCCGGAAGCCCGCCTCCCCGGTCGTGGCGGCCGCGTCGATCACCGCCTCGATCTCGAATGGTCCGCCGTCGAAATCCGCCAGCGGGTCCGCCGAGTGGGGGCCGAGAACCAGCCCGGACCATTCGTGCGTCGTTCCGCGCAGCGCTTCCACCTCCGCGCTCGGCTCGATCCAGAGGCGCGCGCCGTGGCCGGTGTCGCGGAGCGAGAAGTCCATCGGCAGCGTCATCTGCTGGTTGAAGGCGCTGCCTTGGAAGCCAGCCCCGGTGTCCCGCATCCAGCCGATGTGGACGCGCCGGCCGTCCGGGGCGTTGTCGAATGTCTGTCCCGCGTATGCCGCGCCGAAGTAGTGCTGCCGCGGCTCGCCGGCCGGCTGGAAGTCGCGCCCGTCGAAGCTGCCGAGCACATATTTCCCCAGCGCGCCCCAGGCGACCCAGCGGGTGTTTTCCGGATCACCGTCCACCGGCAGCTCGAACAGATCCGGGCACTCGGAATCGCCGGGGATGCGGTAGGTGTCGGTCTCCGTCCACGCCACCAGGTCCGGGGACGTGTGGATGCTGTATCGATCGCCCTCCAGGTAAAGCGCCATCACCCAGGTGTCGGTCGGTTCATGCCGGAAAACCTTCGGATCGCGGTTGCCTTCCACCAGGAAAGGCAGCACCGGATTATTCCCGAATTTTCGGAACGTCCGGCCGCCGTCACCGCTGATGGCGATTCCTTGCTCCGCACGACGTCCGGGTTCGGGGCTCAACTGGCCCCAGGCCGTGTAGGCGAGCGCCACCGCCCCGCCGCCCTCGACGGGGAAACCGGCGCTTCCTTCCGGCACCACAAACCCGGAGCCCGAAAACATCACGCCTTCCTCGTCCGGCAAAAGCGCCGGTGGCAGCTCGGTCCAGTGGAACAGGTCGGGGCTGGTGGCGTGCCCCCAGGTCATGTTGTTCCAGTTGTGATTGTACGGGTTGTGCTGATAGAACAAATGCCAGGCGCCGTCGTGCCACACGAGCCCGTTCGGATCGTTCAGCCAGCCGCGCCGGCTCGAGAAGTGGTACTGCGGGCGGAGCGGCTCGGCATACACCTCCGGCTCGCCGGGAAAGGTCTCGCCGACCGACAGCTTCTCCCACGCGGGCAGCAGCTCGGCGGGCACCTCGCCACTGACGGTGACGGTGCGGCCCTGGTGATCGGCGAGATCGGTGAAGACCCAGAAATCCGGATTTCGCGACAGCAGGATGTCGGCGAAAAGCAGCGGTTTCTCCTCGCCGTCGAGCGTGATGAAAAACCGCTGCTTCGGTTGGCCCAAGTCGCGTTCGACGGGCCAAGCGAGATAGCGCCCGTCGAGGAGAAACTCGCGGCTGACTTCACGCTCCGCGACCGAGGGATTCTCCCGCGCCGAAACGGCGGCAACGGCAACGAGCGAGAAGCAGACGAGGGCTTTTCCGGAGATCGGGCGGCGCATGGCGGAAGCTAACAGACGCCGGGCGACGAATCTTTCGCCTCAGGACAGCAGCGCCTCGTTCGGGTCCGCCCGGCCGGGCTCGAAGCCTTTCGCGTAGGTGAACAGGTGCTTGTGGCCGTATTCGACGAAGCGCTCCTTGTCGGCCGCCCCGAGGCGCTGCCAGATCGCGACGTTGAGGGCGCGGGTCACCTTCATCATCATTTTCAGCGTGAGCATGCGGCCGGTGCGGGCGCGCTGCACCTGCTTGTGGGTGAGTTGCTCGAGCGAGGCGGAGACCAGGTCGTGGTTCTCCAGCTTCCAGCGGGCCATCAGGTCGCTCAGCGGCTGCGGGCCGTGGTCTCGTTCGGATTCGCTCATGATCTGCGTCCACGGCCTTTGCCGATGCCGGGGCGGCCGCCAAGCGGAAAATGGCGCGGATTCGCGGGTCCGGCTTTTTTCCTTCCGGCGCGCGGGGCGTCTGGTTCAATGCGCCGCATGAACGCCCGTGCCGCGGCCATCGCCGCCCTGCTCGCCGTCCTCCCGGCATCTCCGGCCCTCGCGGGCGGAAAAGCCGACAACGCGGCGGTCGTCTCGTTCCACCTCGAGGCGGACGCGAACGACAACCCGAAGATGATCTTCCCGCAGCTCGCGGCGGGCGAGATGCGGAACTTCAAACGCATGCCCGAGATCATGGTGGACGACATCGAGGGATTCGCGCCGTTTCCTTCCGAAGACGGGCAGACCTACGGCGTCGCCTTCAAATTGAAATCCAACGCCGCCCGCCGCTTGTCCGCCATCACCGCCACGAACGAAGGCCGCTGGATGCTCTCGCAGGTCGGTGGCCAGATCATCGAGGCCGTCCTGATCGACAAGCAGGTGGACGACGGCATCATCGTCGTCTGGCGGGGCGTGACGATCCCGCAGATCGAGCAGTTCGAAAAAGCCGTGCCCCGGCTGGGTGCGGCGAAGCGGTGAAGCCGGCGCGCGCCATGATCCGGATCCTCTCTTTCCTTCCGTTTCTGGCCGCCATGGCAGCGGCCGCTCCGCTCGACCTGCGCCTGCCGACCGAAAACCACCACTTGTTCACCGGCGAGCTGGACAAGTTCTACATGTACGTGGACCGCACGTTCGAGGGAAAGACCTCGAAGCCGTGGGAAGGCGGGTCGTTCGGCTTCGTCCGCACCCCGATCCGGGTCGGTGGCGAGGTGGTGATGACCAAATTCCACGAAGGGATCGACATCGCGCCAGTCAAGCGCGACCGCGCCGGCAACCCGCTCGATCTCGTCTCGAGCATCGCCGACGGTCGCGTGGTGCACGTCTCCGACGTCGCGGGGCGCAGCAACTACGGGAAATACGTCGTCGTCGAGCATCCGTGGGGAAACTCCCCGGTGCTCTCGCTTTACGCGCATCTCGCGGAGATCACCTGCTCGCTGGGCGATCGGGTGAACGCCGGCTCGGTCCTCGGCCGCATGGGCTACACCGGCGCGGGGATCAACCGGACGCGGGCCCACGTGCATCTCGAGATCGCGTTCCTCATGAGCGAGCGCTACGAGCATTGGCACAAAGTTCAGGCACTCGGCCCGAACCACCACGGGATTTTCAACGGCATGAACCTCTCCGGCGTGGATGTCGCCGGGTTTTTCCTCGCGCGGAAGGACGACCCGTCGCTGACCTTCAGCCGCTTCGTCGCGAGCGTGCCGGTGCAGTTCAAGGTGACCGTGCCGGCGAGGGGCGTGCCGGATTTCGTCAAGCGCTACCCTTGGATGCTCACGGGTGATCCCGCGGGCGCGGCATCCTGGGAGATCAGCTTCAGCGCCACCGGCCACCCGACCGCCTTCGCTCCGAGCGAACGGCAGGTTTCCGCGCCAGTCGTCACCCAGGTGCGACCGGCTCCGGTGCCTCACCGCTACGTGACGCGCGGCCTGATCACCGGCGAAGGCAACCGCGCCTCGCTGACGAACTCCGGGAAGAAGCTCGTCTCCCTGATCCTGGACGATTTTCCGGATTCCGCCTCCTGATCCACCATGTCCGTCATTGAAAAACTGAACTCCCTCGGCCTGAGCCTGCCGGCCGTCCCCGCGCCGGTGGCCGCCTACGTCAACTGCGTCCGCAGCGGCAACCTGCTGTTCCTCTCGGGTGGGTTGCCGATCGACGGCGAGAAGAAAATCCTCGGCAAGGTGCCCACCGACGTTTCCGTCGAGCAGGCCCAGGAAGCCGCACGCATGATCATCCTGAACCGGCTCGCCGTGGTGCAAGAGGAGATCGGCTCGCTCGACCGCGTGAAGCGGGTCGTCGCGTTGAACGGCTTCGTCAACTCGGAGCCGGACTTCTTCGGTCACCCGCAGGTGATCAACGGGGCGTCCGAGCTGCTGGTCGAGATTTTCGGGGACAAGGGCAAGCATTCCCGCACCGCTCTCGGCGCGGCGGCGCTGCCGCTGAACGTCGCCGTCGAGATCAATTTGATCGTCGAAGTGGAAGCGTGAACCGTGCGGTCCGATGACCGCATGGGCCGACAGCCACAACCATCTACACGATCCACGGCTGGGAGATCCGCTGCCGCTGGTCGCCGCCATGCGGAAAGCGGGAATCGTCCGCTGTGTGGCGAACGCGACGTCGGAGGACGATTGGCCGGCCGTCGAGGCACTCGCGCGGGCGGAGCCGGATTTGGTCGCCCCGGCGCTCGGCGTCCATCCGTGGCGCGCGCACGAGGCCCGGGAGGGTTGGCCGGCGCGGCTTGCGGCCATGCTGGAAAAATGGCCCGCCGCATCCATCGGCGAGTGCGGCTTGGACGGTTGGGTTTCAAAGCCGTCGGTCGCGGTGCAGGAGCCGGTGTTTCTCGAACATCTGCAGCTCGCGCGGGAGTTGGACCGGCCGGTGACGATCCATTGCCTCAAGGCATGGGAGCCGCTGTTTGCGTGCTTCAAGCAGATCAGCCCGCCGCGCCGTTTCCTGATGCATTCGTTCGGCGGCTCGGCGGAAGTCGCGGAGCGGCTGCTGCGTCTGGGCGCGTGGTTCTCGTTTTCCGGATATTTCCTCCAGCCGAAGAAGGCGGCGGTGCGGGAAGTTTTCGCAAAAACCATCCCGCGCGACCGGCTGCTGCTCGAGACCGACGCGCCGGACATGGCGCCGCCGGCCGATTGGATCCGCCACCCGCTGGCCGGCGCTCGCAACCATCCGGCGAATCTCCCGGCGATCGGCGAAGGCTTGGCAGAGGCCCTCGCAATGGACGCGGCCGACCTCGCGGCGCTCACGCTCGCCAACCACCGCCGGTTTTTCGCCGCCTGAGCGGGCCGCCACTTGCGCGCCTGCCGGTCCGCCACTACCACCGGGCATGGATCTGGCGGATTTTCGCAGGGAGTATTCGGACCGCGGCCTCGAGCGTGAGGATCTGCACGAAGATCCGATCGAGCAGTTCGCGCGCTGGTTCCAACAGGCCGACGCGCTCGGGGTGCAGGAGCCGAACGCGATGACGCTCGCCACCGTGGACGAGCGCGGCATGCCCTTCCAGAGGACGGTGCTGCTCAAATACTTCGACCGCCGCGGCTTCGTGTTCTTCACCAACTACGGCAGCCGCAAGGCGAAACAAATCGAGGCGAACCCCCAGGTCAGCCTGCTTTTTCCGTGGCTCCGGCTCGAGCGGCAGGTCGTCATCCAAGGCCGCGCCGAACGTGTCAGCACCGCCGAGTCCCTCAAATACTTCACGTCCAGACCGCGCGAGTCCCAGATCGGCGCCTGGGTTTCCGACCAAAGCTCGGTCATTTCCTCCCGAAAGTTCCTGATGCAGAAGCTCTCGGAGATCCGGGAGAAGTTCCGGGACGGCGAGATCCCCCTCCCCTCGTTCTGGGGCGGCTACCGGGTGGCGCCGGAGGCCCTCGAGTTCTGGCAAGGCGGCGCGGCCCGCTTGCACGACCGCTTCCTCTACCAGCGCACCGGCGAAGGCTGGACGATCGACCGCCTCGCGCCCTGACGCGCCGGGCCCCACTGCGGAGTTCCCTTTCCGCCCGATTCCCGTCACCTTCCGCGGCATGAAATGGTTTGCGAATCTCCGGCCGGTGCTTCTTGCGACCTTGGTTCTTTCCTGCGCCTCGCGTCAGGAACCCTCGGCTGAACCCGCCAAGGCGGACGCCGGTCCCGCGATTGTCGGTAGCGTCGCCTCGGTCCACGAAGGGCCCGGCTTCGTCCTCATCCGCGCCTACGGCAAATGGGAGGTCCCCGCCGGCACCGTGCTCACCACCCGCGGCGGTGACGGCCGCACCGCGAACCTCCTGGCGACCGGGGAAAGCACCCAGCTCTTCGCCGCCGCCGACATCCGCTCCGGCACGGTGGCCGTGGGCGACGCCGTGCTCAGCCTGCCCGCGCCGAAGGAAGAACCCGCGCCGCCCGCGGCAGCCGGCAGTCCGGGGGAAGATGGCGGCGCAAGAAATGATTAGCTTTTCTCAAATTCTTTCCTTTCCAGACCTCCGTCACCTCCATAGTTTCAAAACGTCCCCAGTGTTGAGGTGTCCGGTCATTGGAAATTTTTTTCACTTTGGCGTTGATTACTATCCGGTTCGCCGGGTAGCTTCTCGCTCGCAATGGCTGTGCTCCCTTACATGTCCCGAAACATGAACACTACAACCAGCCATCATGAAACTGAGCACATCGAGCGCCTCGGGCGCGTCGGTCAAAGCCGATGCGGACCGTCTTGCGGACTTCGTTCTGTTTACCCAACGGAGCTGCATCCTGAACCTGTCCACGGAGCTTAACAAAGGAAACGTCTCGTTCCCCCAGTTCTTCCTTCTGGCCTACCTCTCCAGCGAAGAATATCTGACGATGTCCGATATCGCGAAAAAGATGGGCCACTCGACCGCCGCAGCCACCGGATTGGTCGACCGCTTGGAAAAGCTGTCCTACGTTGAACGCGTGCACGCCGCGGAAGACCGGCGCAAGATCATGGTAAGAATCACCGCAAAAGGAATCGAATTGGTTTCCAAGATGCGGAAGGAAATCGCCAACGATCTGGCCGGCCTGCTCGCGGGAATGGATGAAGACGAGGCGGAAGCCGTCGAACACACGAAGCGGGCGATCCAAAGCCGTGCGATCGCGTGATTCGGCAGGAATCCCCCCGACAACCTGCTTGGCGATCCTCGGTGCCTCCGTTACGGTTTCCCGCCGTGACGGAGGCGCCTCCTTTTCTGGACCCGGTGAGATCGATCCCGGGGGTGCGGGCGGCGTGGGTGGGCCGGATCCCCGGCGTTGAGGTAAGGGTGGATCGCGACGAGGCGATGCGCCGCCTGCGGCCCCACCACGAGCGGGCGGTGGCGGAATTTTCCGGCGGCCGCACCCGCTGGTGGCGCGCCGAACAGGTGCACGGCAGCGCGGTGGCGGTGGTGCCCGCGGCCGGTGAGATCACCGCTCCGGATGGCCTGCCGGTGGTTCCGGGAGTGGACGGCTTGGTGACGTGCGAGCCGGGCGCGATCCTGTGCATTTACGTGGCGGACTGCGGCGCGATCTGGCTGGCGGACCGCCGGACCGGCGCGATCGGCCTGCTGCACTCCGGGAAGAAGGGCACGGAGGGCGACATCCTCGGCCGCGCGCTGGAAACGATGCGGGAGGCCTTCGGTACCCGCCCCGAGGACGTGGTGGCGGTGCTCGGCCCCTGCATCCGTCCGCCGGACTACGAGGTGGACTTCGCCGCCACCATCGCCGGGCAGGCCGCGCGCGCCGGCGTGGGCCGATTTTCCGACCGCGGGGAAAACACCGCCTCGGATTTGCTGCGGCACTACAGCTACCGCCTGGAACAAGGTAAAACCGGCCGGATGATGGCCTTGATCTCCCGCGACCCTCCATGAACTCGATCACGCTTTCCGCCCCAGCCAAGCTGAACCTGACGCTGCGCATCCTCGGCCGCCGCGACGACGGGTTCCACGAACTCGAGACCTTGATGGTCAAGCTGCCGGGCCTCGCCGACCAGCTCGTGCTGGAAAAGGCGGACCGGTTTTCCTTCGAGTGCACCGACGCCTCGATCCCCGGGGACGAGACGAATCTGGTCGTGAAAGCGGCGCACGCTTTCGAGCGGGCCACGGGCAAGGCGGTCGCGTTCCGGGTCGGCCTTGAAAAGGCCATCCCCCACGGCGCGGGCCTGGGCGGCGGAAGCAGCGACGCCGCGTCGATGCTGCTCGGCCTCAACCGCCTGTGCGGCCAGCCGCTCGCGGATGAGGCGCTGGCGGATCTCGCGGCCGGTTTGGGGTCGGACGTTCCGTTTTTTCTCACGGCCGGCGCGGCTCGTTGCACCGGCCGCGGCGAGCGGATCGAGGCGGTGTCGGCTCCGCCGGCGATGCCGGTGCTGCTGCTCAAGCCGGCGTTCGGCGTCGCCACGCCGGACGCCTACGGCCTCCTTGCCGAGGCCCGCGAACTTCCGGGCGTTGCCTACGCGCCGCAGGACGTGGGCTGGGGGGCACTGGTGAACGATCTCGAACGACCGGTCTTCGCAAAACACCGGTTTCTCGCCGAGCTCAAGCAATGGCTGCTCGCGCGGCCGGAGGTGCGGGCAGCGCTGCTGAGCGGCTCCGGATCGACGACCTTCGCGGTGCTCCGCGGCGTGGAGGACGCCGCCGCGGTGGCCGATGCCGCGCGGGCCGAGATGGACCCGAACCTGTGGTCCTGGTCCGGCTGGACCGGCGAATGACCCGCGTCCGGCGGGCCGCAGGAGCCGTTTGACAAGCGCGCCGCGATTCCCCTAGCTTCCCGCCCCCGGCGTCGGAGCCGGCCTTTTCCACCACCGATCATGAACATTGTCGTCGAGAAGCAGCCCAAGTGCCTTGCAACCCTCCGAGTTGAAATTCCCGCCGACAAGGTGAACGGCGAGCGCGAACAGATCGTCCGCGGTTACGCCAACAAGGCCCGCATTCCCGGTTTCCGCCCCGGCAAGGCACCGCGCGCGATCGTCGAGAAGCGCTTCGAAAAGGAGATCGCCGAAGACCTGCACGGCGCGCTGTTCAACGAGGCTTACGACGAGGCGCTCAAGAAGGAGTCGCTCAAGGTGCTCGATTTCGGCGTGCCGGAGAACGTGACCAACACGCCCGATGGTGGAATTTCCTTCGAGTCCCGCCTGATGCTCGCACCGGAATTGGAGCTTCCGGAATACAAGGGCATCGCCGTGAAAATCCCGCCGGTCGCCGTGCCGGACGAACAGGTGGACCAGCAGCTCGAGCGGCTGCGCGAGCAGTTCGCCGACTACCAGGACATCGAAGGCCGCGCCGCGGCGATGGGCGACATGGCGGTGATCGATTACAAGAGCACCGTCGACGGCCAGCCGACCGATGACTTTCTCGGAAAATCCGCCGGCTATCTCTCCGGCCGCGACGGCTTCTGGGTGCGGATGGGCGAAAAGGCCTTCCTCCCCGGCTTCGCGGCGCAGCTCGCCGGCATGAACATCGGTGACGAAAAGGAGATCAAGATCACCCTGCCCGAGGATTTTCCAGTCGAAGGCCTGGCCGGCAAGGAACTCGTTTTCCAGACGAAGCTCGCCGGTTTGAAGAGCGCGGTGCTGCCGGAGCTGGACGACGAGTTCGCCCAACGCCTCGCGCCCGACAAGACGCTCGAGCAGATCCGCGAAATCATCCGCGGCAACATGGAAAACGAGCGCCGGCGGAAAATCGACGACCTGAAGGTCAATCAGATCGTCACCTACTTCAACGAGAAGGCCGACTTCGAGCTGCCCGACGAATTGGTGACCCAGGAAACGCAGAACCAAGCGGACTCGATGGTCGAGCGTGGCATGCGCTCCGGCATGACCCAGGAGGAAATCGCCGCACAGCAGGCCGAGATCTTCGCTACCGCCGGCAACGCGGCGACCACCAACCTGCGCACGAATTTCATCCTCCAGGAGATCGCCCGCGCCGAGAACATCACCGTCACGGACCGCGAGCTGGTCAACCACCTGGCCGCCATCGCCGCCTCGCGCAAGGTGGCGCCGAAGAAGTTCATCCGCGACATGCAGCGCGCCGGCCGCCTCACCGGAGTGCGCAACTCGATGCTCATCGGCAAGGCCATTGACTTCCTGCTGGAGCACGCCACGGTCGAGGAAACCACCGACGCCACCCTCGATGAATAATTTCCCATCACCCTCGATGATCGCCCCGCGGAGCAGCTATTACGTCCCGGTCGTGATCGAGCAGGACGCCCGCGGCGAACGGTCGTTCGACATCTACTCGCGGCTGCTCAAGGACCGGATCATTTTCATCGGCACGCCGATCGACGACTTCGTCGCCAATTCGGTGATCGCCCAGCTCCTTTTCCTGCAAATGCAGGACCCGAAAAAGGACATCCATATTTATATCAATTCGCCCGGCGGCTCGGTCACCGCAGGACTCGCGATGTATGACACCATGCAATTCGTCACCTGCGATGTGAACACCTACTGCATCGGCATCGCCGCCTCGATGGGCTCGGTGCTGCTGACGGCGGGGACCAAGGGCAAGCGCTTCTGCCTGCCGAACTCGCACGTGATGATCCACCAGGTCTCCGGCGGCGCCCAGGGCACCGCGGCCGATGTCGAGCGGACGATCGGCTTCATGTTCAACCTCAAGAAGCGCCTCAACGGCATCCTCGCCCATCACACCGGCAAGAGCGTCGAGCAGGTCGAGCGCGACTCGGACCGCGACTACTACATGAGCGGCGAGGAAGCGCTGGCCTACGGACTCGTGGACAAGGTGCTCGAGAGCCGCAAGGAGCTGCCGGCCGGCGTTTCGCTCGGTGAAGGCGAGGAGAAAAAGACGGACAAGTGAGCCGTCGGACGCTATGCTTCCAAGGATGAGCGACTCGCGGAGAGCCGCCGATCCACCCGATTTCCAACCACCCGACGCCGATGGCCCGCGCTTCCAATCTGACGATGTGTTCCTTCTGCGGAAAGAGCCATTCCGAGGTCAAGAAACTCATCGCCGGACCGGGAGTCTATATCTGCAACGAGTGCATCGACGTCTGCTCGAACATCCTCGAGAAGGAACTCGGCGGTGCCACGACCAAGGGCAAGACGCCGGCTGACAAGTCCGGATTCAAGATCCCCTCGCCCGCCGTGATCCGCGACCGGCTCAACGAGTTTGTCATCGGCCAGGAGAACGCCAAGAAGGTGCTCTCGGTGGCGGTGTACAACCACTACCAGCGCCTCCGGCAGGACCAGGCGAAGGTCGCGGACGAATTCCGCGACGTGGAAATCGAGAAGTCCAACATCCTGCTCCTCGGTCCCACCGGCTCGGGCAAGACGCTGCTCGCCCGCACGCTGGCGAGAGTGCTGGATGTGCCGTTCTGCATCGTCGATGCCACCACGCTCACCGAGGCGGGCTATGTCGGCGAGGACGTGGAAAACATCATCCTCCGTCTGCTCCAGGCCGCCGATTTCGATGTCGCGAAAGCCGAGCGCGGGATCATTTACGTCGATGAGATCGACAAAATCGGCCGCAAGACCGAGAACGTCTCGATCACCCGCGACGTTTCCGGGGAAGGAGTCCAGCAGGCCTTGCTGAAGATCCTCGAAGGGACCATCTGCAACGTCCCGCCGCAGGGCGGCCGCAAGCATCCGCAGCAGGAATACATCCAGGTGAACACGGAGAAGATCCTCTTCATCTGCGGCGGTGCGTTCGTCGGCTTGGAGGACATCGTCCGCCGACGTCTCGGCAAGCACACCCTCGGGTTCCACAGTGGCGGGAATCGGGAGAACCTCGACGACCCGGCGGTGAACCTGCTCGAACGCGTGCAGCCGGAAGATCTGCTGCACTTCGGCCTCATCCCGGAGTTCATCGGCCGTCTGCCGGTCATTTCCGCCCTGCGGAAGCTCACCGAGGACGAGCTGATCAACATTCTCACCGAGCCGAAGAACGCGCTGGTGAAGCAGTACCAGAAGCAGCTCGCGATGAACGACGTGAAGCTGCGAGTCACCCGCGACGCCCTGCGCGCGCTGGCCGAAGAGGCCGTGCGCCGCGGCACCGGCGCGCGCGCGCTGCGATCGATCTTCGAGAAGCTGATGCTCGACATCATGTTCGACGTCCCCTCGCGCGGCGACATCGAGGCGGTGACGATCAACCGCCCGGTGGTGCTCGGCGAACGCCAGCCGCTCATCCGCCGCCGGCGCGCGGATCAAGACGCCGCCTGAACCGCCAGCCGGGGGACGACGGAAAAGGGCGAAGCCGGCGAGCACCGCAACTTCGGCGCGTCCGGGTGCAGCCGGTTGAGCAGAAGCGTCCGCTCCTCAGGAACGATGTCGCTCGGTAGAGCCAGAGCCAGTCCCCCGCAATTCAAGAAAAAGGCCGGCCGGATCGCTCCGGCCGGCCTCGGGAGAATTGCCGCTCAGTAGCGGTAGTGCTCCGGCTTGTAGGGGCCTTCGGGGGCCACGCCGATATAGGCGGCCTGCTCGGGCGTGAGCTTGGTCAGCTTCGCGCCGATTTTTTCCAGGTGGAGACGCGCGACCTCTTCGTCGAGGTGCTTTGGCAGGACCATCACCTGGCCGGCCTTGTAGACGTCGCGGTTTTTCCAGAGATCGATCTGGGCGAGCGTCTGGTTCGTGAACGAGTTCGACATCACGAAGCTCGGGTGGCCGGTGGCGCAGCCGAGGTTCACGAGCCGCCCTTCGGCCAGCATGTAGAGGCTGTTGCCGGTCGGGAAGGTATACTTGTCCACCTGCGGCTTGATGTTCTTCCGCTGCACGCCCGGCGCGTTGTTGAGCTTGTCGATCTGGATCTCGTTGTCGAAGTGGCCGATGTTACAAACGATCGCCTGGTCCTTCATCTTCTCCATGTGCTCGAGGCGGATGATGTCCTTGTTGCCGGTGGTGGTGACGTAGATGTCGCCCCAGCCGAGCGTGTCCTCGACGGGAAGCACGCGAAATCCTTCCATCGCCGCCTGCAGGGCGCAGATCGGGTCCACTTCCGTGACGACCACCTGCGCGCCTTGGCCGCGCATGGCCTGGGCGCAGCCCTTGCCGACGTCACCGTAGCCGCAGATCACGGCCACCTTGCCGGAGATCATCACGTCGGTGGCGCGCTTGATGCCATCGACGAGCGACTCGCGGCAGCCGTAGAGGTTGTCGAATTTCGACTTCGTCACCGAGTCGTTCACGTTGATCGCCGGAACGAGCAGGGCGCCGTTCTTCGCCATCTGGTAGAGGCGGTGAACGCCGGTGGTGGTTTCCTCGGAGACGCCTTTCCACTCCTTGACGATCTCGTGGAAAATGCCGGGCTGTTCGCCTTTGATCTTCTTGAGCAGGTCCTTGATCACCTGCTCTTCCTGACTCTCGGACGGCGTGTCCACCCAGTCCGAGCCGTTCTCCATCTCGTAGCCCTTGTGGATGAGCAGCGTCGCGTCGCCGCCATCGTCGACGATCAACTGCGGGCCGAGGCCCTGCGGGTTGACGAGCGCCTTCCACGTGCACCACCAATACTCCTCGAGCGTCTCGCCCTTCCAGGCGAAGACCGGAATCCCGGCTTCCGCGATGGCGGCGGCCGCGTGGTCCTGGGTGGAGAAAATATTGCAGCTCACCCAGCGGACTTCCGCGCCCAGCTCGACGAGCGTCTCGATGAGCACGGCGGTTTGGATGGTCATGTGCAGCGAGCCCATGATGCGCACGCCGGCGAGCGGCTTCTCCGGGCCGTATTTGGCGCGGGTGGCCATGAGGCCGGGCATTTCGTGCTCGGCGATTTCAATTTCCTTGCGGCCGAATTCGGCCAGGCCGAGGTCGCGGACCTTGAAGTCCTGGGCTTTCGGCGGTGCTTCGAGAGTAGCGGTCATGAATGTGTTTTCGTTGGGTGGTTTCAGGCGGTGACGGCTTGGCGCAGGCCGGCGCGCTCGGCGAGTTCGTCCGCCTTGTCGGTGCGCTCCCAGGCGAGGTCCTCGTCGTCCTTGCCGAAGTGGCCGTAGTTGGTGGTTTTCGAATAAATCGGGCGGAGCAGGTCGAGCTGCTTCACGATATCCGCCGGCTTGAAGGAGAAGGTCGCGAGGATCGCCTCGAGGATCTTCTCGTCGCTGCAAACACCGGTGCCGAAGGTGTCCACGTGCACGCTCACCGGCTGGTGGTGGCCGATGGCGTAGGCGAACTGGACCTCGCACTTCGTCGCGAGGCCCGCGGCCACGACGTTCTTGGCGACCCAGCGGCCCATGTAGGCGGCCGAGCGGTCGACCTTCGACGGATCCTTGCCGGAAAACGCGCCGCCGCCGTGGCGCCCCATGCCGCCGTAGGTGTCGACGATGATTTTCCGGCCGGTCAGGCCGCTGTCGCCCTGCGGACCCCCGACGACGAACTTGCCGGTCGGGTTGATGAGGTAGGCTTCGTCATCCGCGGGCAGCATGTCTTCCGGCAGGACTTTCTTGATGACCTCGTCGATGCAGAACGCGCGGATTTCCGAGTGCGGCACGCCATCCGCGTGCTGGGTGGAAATGACGACGTTCACGATCCGCGTCGGCTTGCCGTCCACGTATTCGACCGAGACCTGCGACTTCGCGTCCGGCCGCAGCCAAGGGATCTGGCCGGACTTGCGGATGCGCGTCAACTCGCGGCCGAGGCGGTGGGCGAACATCACCGGCGCCGGCATCAGCTCGGGCGTCTCGTCGCAGGCGTAGCCGAACATGATGCCCTGGTCGCCCGCGCCCTGCTCGGCGTGCCGCTTGCCTTCCGCTTCCCGCGCGTCGACGCCCTGGGCGATGTCCGGCGACTGGGTGGTCAGGTAGTTGTTGATGAAGATTCGGTCGGCATGGAACACGTCGTCATCGTTCACGTAGCCGATGCCGCGCACGGCGTCGCGGATCACCTGCTCGATGTTGATCACGCTGCCGATCGGCTTCTGGCCGATCTTCGGAATGGTGATCTCGCCGCCGACGACGACCACGTTGCTTTTCACGAAAGTCTCGCAAGCCACGCGGCTGGTCGGGTCGACCCGCAGGCACGCGTCGAGGATCGCGTCCGAGATCGTGTCGGAAACCTTGTCGGGATGGCCTTCGCCGACCGACTCGGAGGAAAAGATGTAGGTGCTCATGGTTGCGGCGTTTTTCGTATCGTCAAATCGCGATGCGTTGATGTAAACGAGCCCCGCATGCCGTCAATGCTGAAATCGCTCAAACTCCTGTCCGACCCCTCGAAACTGCGGATTCTCATGTTGCTCGACCGCGAACCGCTGTCGGTGGCGGAACTCCAGGAGGTGCTCGGGATGGGGCAGAGCACGATTTCCACCCACCTCGCCCAGATGAAGGCCGAGGGGCTGCTGACGGACACCCGGAGCCGGAAAAGCAACATCTACTCGTGCACTGCCGAGCCGCGGCTGCTGAAGTTGGCGAAGGAAGCGGCGAAAGAAGTCCCGGAGATCGAGGCGGACGTGGGGCCGCTCGCCCACCTCCTGCGCAAGCGCCGCGACAAAACGCGCGCGTATTTCGACGAACTCGCGGGCCGCTTCGGCAAGGACTACGTCCCCGGCCGCTCGTGGAAGGCCTTGGCCGAGGCGCTGCTCAAGGTGCTGAACTACCAGGTGGTCGCGGACCTCGGCGCCGGCGAAGGCACGCTCGCGCAGCTCCTGGCGCAGCGGGCCGAAAAGGTCATCGCGGTGGACCTTTCGCCGAAGATGGTGAAATTCGGCGCCGGTCTCGCGAAGAAGCACGGCCTGAAAAACCTTGAATACCGGCTCGGCGACATCGAGTCGCCGCCGATCGATCCCGGCACCCTCGACCTCGCGATCCTCAGCCAGGCGCTGCACCACGCCGAGCACCCGCAGCGGGCGCTGGACGCCGCGTTCGCCGCACTCCGGCCCGGTGGCCGGCTGGTGGTGCTGGATCTCGTGCAGCACAACTTCGAGGAAGCGCGCGAGCTTTACGCCGATCGCTGGCTTGGCTTTGCGGAGAGTGATCTGGCGGCGATGCTCGGGCAGGCCGGGTATTCGCAGATCGAAACCGCGGTGGCCGACAGCGAGCCGGAACCGCCGCATTTCCAGACGCTGCTCGGCATCGGCGTACGACCGGCATGATCGCCTGCGGAGGTTGCGCCCGGCTGCCAGCCGTGCGAAACCCGGCCATGCGCCGAATTTCAGCCGCGTTCGCTGTCATCGCCCTTGCCGCCTGCGCGCCCGCGCCACCGCCACAGCGCGCCATGCCCGCGGAGGCCCGACCGGCGCGTGCCGTCACTCCCCGCGCCCCTGTTCCGGTTCCGCAGGAAAAGCCCGCGCCAGCCGCTCGTCCGGCCGAACCGCCGCGGGCGACGCGCGGAACCTTCGGCGGCATCCGCTTCCAAGGCGTCGCTTTCGACTCGCGGACGCACCGGCTGCGGGTGGCGGACCAGCCGGGCGGTCCGGGCAGTCGGTGGCCGGACGCCGCCGCGGCAGCCAAAGCGCTCGGCGGGATCGCCGCGGTGAACGCCGGATTTTTCACCCCTGAAGGTGCCCCGCTCGGCTTGGCGATTTCCGCGGGGAATGCGGCGGGACACTGGAACCGCGCGTCATCCCTCGGAAGCGGCGTCTGGCACCCGGGCGCGATCGTCCGGCGGGAAGCGCTCGGACCGCAGGGCGCGCGCCGGCATTCCGAGCTGCTCCAAGCCGGCCCGATGCTGGTCGAGAACGGCCGCTCCGTTTCAGGCTTGGAAAGCACGAAGGCCAGCGCGCGGACGGTGATACTCTGGGACGGCGGGACGCGCTGGTGGATCGGCGTTTCCTCGCCGGCCAGTCTGGCGGAAACCGCCCGCGTGCTCGACTCGGAGAATCCCGCCGGCTGGCGCGCGCGCCACGCCTTGAATCTCGACGGCGGGCGATCGTCGGATCTCTGGGTTTCCGGAGTCGTCAGCGGCGGCCCGCTCCGCCACCGGCCGCCGTGGAACCGGCCGGTCCGGAATTTCCTCGTTCTCGTGCGGCGGTGACGATCGCGTTCCAAAACGGCAACTGGACAGCGCGTGGCCCGATGTTACGATCCCCGGCTCAATCCCCTCGAAGCTGCCATGTCCCGGGCCTTCCATTTTCTACCTCTGCCAATCCTCGCGCTCGCCTCGTGCGGCGCTGGCGACGCCACCGCGAATCTCGGCGAGCGCGTCCGCTACTTTTCCCTCAACGACTTGCGCCCCGCGAAGGTCCAGGTCGTCGATGTCCGCGAGCAGGATCTCAAGGAAATGCCGCTCGGCGGGGAACGCGCGCTGGCCTACGAAAAATCGGCCGCCCGCACCGCCCGGCACTGGATTTTCAGCGGGCCGGTGAATTTCCAGGAACCCGTCCTGCCCGAGGCTGGCGCCGACGTGGCCGGCAGCCTGCTCCCGCCAAAAGCCAACTAACAGTATCCCGAAACGGCTTGATGCTCCCGCCGGCTTCGGAATCATACGGGGCATGATACTTTTCACCCGCGCCCGCCTCGCGGCCCTCGGTCTTGCCGCGGCGCTCGTCACTTCCTGCGGCGGCAATCCCCCGCCTCGTTCGATCTCCGGGCCCGCGCCGGCGGCCATTCCCGTGCAGCAGGTGCCGACCGCCGTCCGCGTCGGCACGATCCCGCTCAGCCCGCCGCCCGCCATCGCCGGCGAAAGCGCCATCGTCGTGGACATGGAAAGTGGCCGCGTGCTCTACGCGAAGAACGCCGACCAACGCCGCGCCGTCGCCAGCACCCAGAAAATCCTCACCGCACTCTGCGTGCTCGATGCCGGGAATCTCGACAAAGTCATCACCGTCCAATCGTCCGACGGCGCCTGCGAGCCGACGAAGCTCTATCTGAAAGCGGGTGAAACCTACACCCGGCGCGAGCTCCTCAAGGTGCTCATGGTCAAGAGCGCCAACGATGTCGGCCGCGTGCTGGCGCGCGACGTGGCCGGCAGCCAGGAGGCCTTCGCCGAGATGATGAACCGCAAGGCGCGCTCGCTCGGCATGCGGAATTCGAATTTCAAAAATCCGCACGGCCTGACCGAGCCGGATCAATATTCCACCGCCCGCGACATGGCCATCGCCGCCCGCGCCGCCTACCGCAGCCCGCTGTTGCGCTCGTTCACCGCCACGAAAGGCTACACCTTCCGCTACAGCGACGGCCGAACCCGCTACCTCGAGAACACCAACAAGGTGCTCAAGCGCCTGCCCTACTGCGACGGATTCAAAACAGGCACCACCAACGCCTCCGGCCGCTGCCTGGTCTCGACCGGCTCGCTCAACGGCCGCTCCGTCGCCGTGGTGGTCCTGAAATCGAACACGCCGAACATCTGGTCAGACTCGGAAAAGCTGCTCACTTGGGCGCTTGAACGGCCGGCCGCCGAAGGCTGAACCATGGCCGGACCGGAAGACGACCTGCGGCAGCTCGCGGAAGAGGGGTTGCTGCGGACCCTCCGGCCGCTCGAATCCGCCACCGGCCCGCGGGTTTCCCGCGAAGGCCGGACGCTGTGGAATTTCGCGTCGAACGACTACCTCGGGCTCGCGCGGCATCCCTCGGTCGAGGCCGCGCTCGTTGAAGGCGTCGGCCGGTTCGGGGCGGGGTCCGCGGCTTCGCGATTGGTCTGTGGCACGCTGCCGCCGCACCGCGCGCTCGAGGAGGCGCTCGCCGGCGCGAAGGAAACCGAGGCGGCGCTGGTGTTTTCGTCGGGGTTCGCCGCGGCCATGGGCACCATCCCGGCGGTCGTGGGGAAGGACGACGTCGTCATTCTCGACAAGCTGAGCCACGCTTCCCTCACCGACGCGGCCCGCCTCTCCGGCGCCACGATCCGCGTTTTCCCCCACAATGATCTCGGAAAACTCGCGCAGTTGCTCGCCGGAGCCCGGGGGAAAAACCCGACCGCCCGCGTGCTGGTCGTGACCGAGTCGATTTTCAGCATGGACGGCGATCTCTGCCCGCTGCGGGAGATCGTCGAACTCGCCGAGCACCACGACGCCCTCCTGTTGCTTGACGAAGCCCACGCGATCGGCGTGCGCGGCCCCCGCGGCATGGGGCTCGCGGAAGAACTCGGCCTCCAGCGACGAGTGACCTTCCAGATGGGCACGCTGAGCAAAGCCGCCGGCCTGTCCGGCGGCTACATCGCGGCCTCACGCGCTTGGATCGACCTGCTGGTGAACCGCGCGCGACCGTTCATCTTTTCCACGGCTCCGCCGCCGGCCGTCGCCCACGCGGCGTGCGCGGCGCTGGATTTGATCCGCTCGGAGGATGGCGCGACCCTTCGGAACCGGCTGTGGGAGAACATCCGCCGGATCGATGCCGCGGCGGGTTCTCCGATCCTTCCGCTCGTCACCGGCAGCAACGA